>JBBQWK010000106.1:0-6210 GCA_038210695.1 Alphaproteobacteria bacterium | reverse complement strand
GGTTGCTCTTCGCGCCGGCGGCGGGGCCCTGCGCTTGCGATGCGGCACCGCTGGCGGGCAGGCCGGGCAGGTTGTTCTGCACGGAAACCGCGCCGTTGGCACTGCTGCTGGCTTCGGTATTGTCCTCGTTCACGGTCTGCGTGGAGCGCACAACCTGGCCATCCGGGTTATAGCTTTCGGAATTGCGGTTGACGACGTCAAAGTTCATGGCGGCGGTGACATTGGCGCGCACCTTGCCGTAGCCCACAATGCGGCCGACCATATCTTCGACCGCTGTTTTCATGCGGGTTTCATAGGCTTTCTGCGCATCATCGCCGTTATGGGCGGTGGAGGCTGCATCGCCGTCGCCCTGGCCCTTGGCGAGCAGGTTGCCGTTCTGGTCAATAACGGTGACGTTGGAGGGCTTCAGCTGCGGCACGGCGGCGGCAATCATGTGCTGGATGGCGGCAACGGGTTCCGCGCCAAGCGCGCCCTCGCTGCGGACGTTCAGGAACACGGAAGCCGTGGCCGGCTGCTGCGTGCGGCTGAACAATTCGCGTTCAGGATACACAATCTGCACGCGGGCAGAGCGGATTTGATCCATGGAGCTGATGGTGCGCGCAAGTTCGCCTTCCGTTGCGCGCAGCTGCATGACGTTGTTTTCAAAGCTGGTGCGGCCGAAGCTGTTCTTCTGGTCGAAAATTTCGTAGCCGATAGAGCCCTTGTGCGGCAGGCCTTCTGCGGCAAGCAGGACGCGCGCCTTGCTGACATCCTTGAAGGGGACGGAAACTTTTGTACCGTCTTCCGACAGCGTGTAGGAAATATGCGAGTTGTCGAGCTTCGCTGCGATCTCGGTTGCGTCACCGGTGGAAAGATCACCATAGAGCAGGTTCATCGACGGTGCGGATGAACGCACGGCAATGAACACGAAAAAGATGATAAGGCCGAAGAAGGTCACGAGCATCATGGCCAGACGGCCGGCACCCAGATTCTTCATCGATTCCAGAAATGAATCCACTAGCTATCTCCCCTTGCTTTGATCCCACTCAAAGAAGGGAGTCCGGGCATATAGAAAACAAGTAAACCCCAGAACCCCACTTCTTAAGATTAACCAATTTTTTCGAACTAGGCAAATTTTGCCCGTCGTTTTTTGCGTTTTTCTCAAGTTCGCAGCGATTATTCTCCCACAGGCATTTGATATAGATTGCTTTTATGCCTCTGACAGCAGGTTTCTATGCAAAAACCATGCGCGGAAGTGATATCTCTATACTAATATAGCCGTATTGATACTTCACTAATAACATATTGTTTTTTATAGGTAATTTCGATACCTTCCCAAGTCATCAAAAGTAAATAATGTGTTAATTAAGTATTAAGGATGTATTAACAAGTAAAAAACGCCTTAACGTTTAAGTAAACTATTGGTTTTACTTGTTTTTCACTTGCTTGCGCCTTCAGTTTCGAGTAACATAAGAATTGTATGAGTATGAGACCATGCTCGTGCGATAGGGAATCATAGAAAATGATTGAGTCTGTCGGCACATCTTCGGTCCAAGCCTCCGCCCTGAGAATAACTTCTCAGAGCGTTGCCACGTCTGCAGCTGCCAGCCAGCAGCAATACCCCCAGCTCGTCAGCCTGCGCATCCGTGTCGACGCCACGCTCAACAAAGCTATTCTCGAAATCCGCTCCAATGATACCGGCGAAGTGGTGCAGCAGTATCCGTCTGCCGCCCAGATCCGCGCCTTCCAGCGTGCCGCGCAAATCCAGGCGGCGGAGCAGAAACAAAATCTTGATGTACAGCAGGCGCAAAACGCCACCGCCCGCACCTCCGGTTCCGATAAATCCACCGGCTTTACGGATAGCAAGGTCAATGCCTCCGCCAAGTCGGATACTTCGACCACCGTCAAGCTGCCGACCTTCCAGCCGCAAACGCCGCAACCTCAGGCGCAGCAGCAGCACGCGGAAACGATTACGCCTGCGCCGCAACCGCAGCAGCGGGCTCCGGCGCCTGTCGGCAATAGCACCCCGTCACCGCAGGCCGCCGCGCCGTCTGGCGGCAGCACTTCAATCGTTGTCTGACGCAATTTAAACGCAGGGCGTCGGCCGGGCGGTTGCCCGGTTTTTTAATGCCTATTTTCAGAAAATAAGGGGTTTCAGAAAATAACGGGAATAATACGCCCGCGCACGCGCTGCATGTATTCGACATAGGCAGGGTCGCGCGACAGGAACTCTTCCTCGATAAACAACCGCTGGAACTGGAACAGCGTCGAAATAAGAATGACGATGATATTCCAGATGCTGATGTTCTGCGCCAGAAAGGCGACGCCCTCGATAAGGTATCCGGCGTAAATCGGGTGGCGGATGTATTTATAAATCCCGCTCGTCTTGACGCCGCGGTTGGCGGCGACAATGCCGAAGCTCTGGTTCAGCGACAGCAGGCCGGCGATGGAAATGCAGACGCCGATAATCTGCACGGCATGCATGATCGCAAAGTCATGAATTTCAGGGGCGGGGCGCAGCATCAGGTAGAAACCCGTGCCGCCAATGGCGAAGGCCCAGTCGCGCCACGAGGTGTTGACCTCATGCGACGGCGCGGGCCGCACCAGGAAAAGCACGGCGATGAGGAGGCGCATGACCAGCATCAAAAGGCTGCTGATACGGTGCGTATTCTCGAAATCGATGACAAGGACGGCGGCGGAAAGCGCGTAGACGGCACAGCCAAAGAAATTGGCGCTCTTCTCGATAAACCAGCGGCGTTTCTGGTCCATTAAATTCTACCGTTGTTCATGCCCGGAACAGCCTTCTTGAAAGCAGGTTTAAAATTTGCCGGACGTAAATAATCGGATGAACCGTTTAAATTCGCTCGTCATGCAATATAGCGCACTTCTGTACCGTTATTAGGGGTTTGTGAAAATATTATCCATAGTTTTGTCATTTGGGTACATCCGGCGGCAGGGGCAGGGGGAGTACACCAGAATCCGGCAACTGCTGCGCGTCACATTTCGCGTCCCCGCACGATGTGAGCCGGAAGACAAGGGACTGACCCTTGCTACGGATAATCTCGATGAACCCGAACGGCGTATCGAGAGGGGAGGGACTGTTATCCTCCTCCAGCATTTTGGTTAAAGCCGCGGGCGGCGTGCCTGCATGAGCTGCGGCGTAAAGATCTTCAATGACTTCGGTGATTTGTTTTCGTGATTTCGCGTCATCCGGCCCGACCGCTTCAATCGTTACAAAACCCACCAGTTTTCTTGCATTGGTGGAGCCGAGATACATGTAGACATAGCTGTGATCTGTAATGACCGGGCGATTAGCGCAAAAATAATAATCAGTCGGGAAATGCTGCCTGTCAAAAACAAGCCCGTCGGGGTGCAGTCCGCGTGCTTCCCAAAGCCTGCATAATGCGCCCGGCGAGGGCAACGGGTTTGCTGCGTTATTTTCCGCCCACGGCAAAGGCGCAGGCAGGCTGACGATGTAGGGCTGAATGTCCAGGGGCGCGGTATCGAGAAGGCGATAGTTCTGCGCCAGCGTTTTCAGCGGCACGCTCAGCAGAAGGATTGATACAAGCAGCAGGAAAAGCCGCGCCCGCGTTGGCGAATTGGTACAATGCGCCACCCAGCGCGACTGAACCATAACCGATGATACTGCCGCCAAAACCCCGGTAAAAACGCCGCAGGTATAAGGTTCGGGGTCTACTTCAAGGCCTTGCGCAGCAACGCGGGTAAGAACAGAAAGACACTCTAACGCCACGATGATGCTGATAAACGCCAATACATGCGCCACCCATTCCGGCCAGGTGAAGCGGAAACGCGGCGGCAGATTTTTAAGCGGTGGTTCCGCCAAAATCAGGTCACGCTGTCGATGGTGGATTTCACCGGCTTGTCGCCATCACCGGGTTTTGCGGCCTGCTGGCCGGGCAGAGGTTTCACCTGTTTCATCAGCCCCGCCGCGATATTGCGGTTGATGTCGATGAGCGCCTGAATTTTATCGGGCTTGGTGTCGATCAGCAGCTCCAGCGTGCGCTTGAAAATAAATAGCGCCAGCGTTGCGATGTTGTTTTTAATTTCCTGCGGCAGCGGGTGGTCCGGGTTGCGTGCATCCTCGACAAACAATTGCCAGAGCTTCTGGTTGTATTCCAAAATCTCGCCGGATTCCGCAACGCGGATTATTTCGCCGGACGCAAGGCGGCGCTGCAGTTCCTCCAGCTTGGTCGCGGATTTAAGCAGGACTTTTCCCTCCAGCGAGCGCTGGTCGACCGATCCTGCCATGGTGCCGTAAGCATCCGCCGCGGCGGCGTAGGGGTTTTTCATGTCAGGCATTCGACAACAGCTCCGATTCATACTGGATAAGGTTGCGCGCTTCCTTCAGCGCCTTGTAGTAATGGCCGTTGAGAATGTGATCGTTGATCTTGGCAAAATACGGCGTGGTCGAAGGCGCGGCATCCTGGATGTCGCGGATCTGGCTGAAGAAAATATCATGCAGCGCTTTGGGGTCGGCCGCGAGGTACATCAGCTGGATGGTCAGGTAAATGCGTTTGCAGGGCGAATTCGCCTCGTTCTCGCGCATAATGTCTTTTTCGCGCAAAATCGGCGCTTCGCCTTCAATGTGGAGGCGGGCACGGGCGGCGTCATTCGTGATCAGCGCGTTGCCGATGATAATGCGTTCTTGGGGTTTGAGGTCGATGATGAGGGCCATTTGAGATTCTCTCCTGCGGCAAAATAAAGGCGAAGTTCTTTCGCCGAATGTACCTTCATTATCTCCATAAATTCTTAACGTTTGCTTAACGCGCAAAAAAGTACCGGCGGGTTTTTACCCCGCCGGCGCTTTTTATTCTTTTCGTCCTTAAGCTTAGAACAGCTTGAGGATGGACTGGTTCGCTTGGCTAGCGAGGGACAGAGACGTAATGCCCAACTGCTGCGTGGTTTGCAGGGAGAGCAGCTTCGCGCCTTCCTCGTTCTTGTCAGCGACCGTCAGCTTGTCGCGGCCTTCTTGCAGAACGTTGATCAGGTTCTGCGTGAAGTCCTGGCGGGTCTGGATGATGCTGAGGTTGTTACCAAACGACGCAGCTTGCGAACGAACCGTATCCAGCGCGGTCTTGATCTTGGTGATCTCGGCCGTGATGTTTGCGGTCGTATCGAGCGTACCGGCGGCGGTAAGGCCAAGGGTAGCCGAGTCTTCCGTCACACCGGCAACGGACAGGGAAGAAGTGCCCGTTTCGTTGAAGGTAACGGTAAGCGTGCCGCCTTTCAGCAGGTTGGTACCGCGGTAGCCTGCGTCACCGGTGATGGAGTCGACCTGGCCTTGGATGGCAACGTAAGATGCAGCGTCAGTTGCGGCGTTGGAGTTCACACCGGCGTTTGCGTTGGCGTTATCAAGCGCGCTCTGCGCCAGGGCTTGTGCCTGGTTCAGGAAGCTCGTGATGCTCTTAATACCTTGGTCAGCCGCTTTCAGGACCTGGATGCCCTGGCCGATGCCGTCAAGGAGAGAGGTCAGGTCAGTCGCGCGGTTGTTAACGGACTGCGCAGCGAAGAACGAGCTCGGGTTATCCAGAGCGCTGTTCACTTTCAGGCCGGTGGCGAGGCGGAGCTGGGTGGTGTCGAGGAGTTTTTGAGTGCCCTGCAGGCTCAGGAGGTTAGAGCGGAGGGCGGCAGTAAGGGTTACGTCGGTCATTGCATGTTCCTTTTCTAGGGTGATGCGTTATGAAGCGGTCGCAGGATACTCCCTTGACCATATGGTCATCATGACACGTGACCCCTTAACAAAAGGTTTACATTGCATAATACGCGGCGGAATAAATTGCCGCTTGTGTATAAAAGCCCTGTTTTGCTTGGGTTTATTCGTCAGTTTTATTTTGTGGCGACGGATTAAACGGCAGTTTTTTCCTCCGAAAAGAATCAATTTTAGGGATTCGCGTTCAAAAATGCAGCCCTCGAAGGGAATCAATGCAAGAGGTGTGCCGGGCGCTCGCGGCTGCTTTATCGAAAGCAATAGGGCTGCTACTGTGGCTGATATATTAAAGGGGCGTATCCATGACCGAACCGCTTGTCTTTACCTACCGCCACAAAGCCAGCCGTGTTTTTCTGGCGATATGTTTCTTCGGAGCCTGCGCGGGATTCCTCGGCTACACCGCCTTGCATAACGATAGGGGGCTGATCCTCAATCATGTAATCGAGTTCGAGCCCGGCAATGCGACGATTTTTTACTGGGTGATGGCCGCGATCTGCGGTGTA
>JBBQWK010000105.1:0-6221 GCA_038210695.1 Alphaproteobacteria bacterium | reverse complement strand
GGCCCCATCACAGAAATGCATTTCAACGAATGCGACCTTGTGAAAAAGGGCGACCAGCTTTTCACTATCGACCAGCGCCCCTTTAAAGCATCCTACGATCAGGCAAACGCGCTGCTCGCCGCCGCCAAATCCCGCGTCGGCCTCACCGCCGCCGATTTGAAACGCGCCCGCACGCTGTTCGACCAGAAAGCTTTCTCGCAGCGCGAGTTCGATGAACGCAACAACAGCCAGCGCGAAGCAGCAGCCGCTTTGGCCGGCGCGCAGGCGCAGCTTGAAATTGCAAAACTGAACCTCGAATATTCCGATATTCGCTCCCCCATCACCGGCCGCGTTGGCCGTCCGGAGCTGACAGTCGGCAATCTTGTGGAAGCCGGCGGCAATGCGCCTGTGCTGACGACCGTGCAATCGGTTGACCCCGTTTACGCCGATTTTGATATTGACGAGCAGACCTATCTGAAAGCGAAGAAAGCCGTGATCGAAGGCAAGGTTGCCGCCATGCCGGTTTATATGTCGCTTGCCGATGAAACCGACTTCAAGCGCGAAGGGCAGATCCGCTCCTTCGACAACCAGCTCAGCGGCGCTTCCGGCACGCTGCGTGTCCGCGCCGAATTTCCCAATAAAGATGGTCTGCTGACGCCGGGTCTCTTCGCCCGCGTGCGCCTTGGCGATGCCGATAAAATCACTGCCGTCCTTATTAATGACTCTGCCGTCGGCACTGATCAGGACCGCAAATTCGTCTATACGGTTGATGACAAGGGCAACGTCAACTACCGCCCCGTCACCCTCGGCGAGGTGGATAACGGCCTCCGCATCATTGAAAAAGGCCTTGCCCCCGGCGAGAATATTATTGTCAACGGGTTGATGCGCGTTCACCCCGGCATGCAGGTTGTGCCGCAAATGGTCGACATGGAAACCCTGAAACCCGCTGGCGCACCTGCGGATGGTGCGGCCTCCGCACCGGATGCCGCCGCCCCCGGCGCACCCCCAGCGGATGATAAAGCTGCGGCACCCGCAGAAGAGTCGAAGCCCGATGCACCGAAAGCGGAAGACAAGCCCGCCGATGCCCTGCCGAAAGCAGAAGATAAGCCTGCCGACGCAGCACCGGCTGACGGTGCCGCCGCGCCTGCAACAGATGAAGCGCCCGCAGACGATAAAGCTGCTCCTGCGGGCAAAGAATAAGCCGCGTTTTACAGCGGATAAGAAACAAGGACTATTGCTATGAATTTCTCGCGCTTTTTCGTCGACCGGCCAATTTTTGCGGCTGTGCTGTCCATCATGATCCTGATGGCGGGTATCGTCTGCCTGCCGCTGCTACCGATTTCGGAGTATCCGGAAGTCGCGCCGCCGTCCGTCGTCGTGCGCGCCCAGTACCCCGGCGCTAACCCGAAAGTCATCGCGGAAACCGTAGCAACGCCGCTGGAAGAACAGGTCAACGGCGTTGAAGGCATGCTGTATCTGTCGTCGCAATCCACTGCCGACGGCCAAATGGCGCTGACCGTCACCTTCAAGCTCGGCACCGACCCCGACAAGGCGCAGCAGCTGGTGCAGAACCGCGTCAGCCAGGCGCTGCCGCGCTTGCCGGATATCGTGCGTACGTTGGGCGTCAGCACGGTAAAAAGCTCTCCCAACATCACCCTCGTCGTCCACATCACCTCGCCGGACGGTCGTTATGACACGACTTACCTGCGCAACTTCGCGGCGCTGAACGTGAAAGACCGCCTGTCACGCCTCAAGGGCGTTGGCGAAGTGCTGCTTTTCGGCGGCGGCGATTACGCGATGCGTATCTGGCTCGACCCAAATAAAATCGCGGCGCTGGGCCTGACCGCGACCGATGTGACCAATGCCATCCGCGAACAGAACGTTCAGGTTGCTGGTGGCGTTATCGGCGGCCAGCCGAACGAGGGCGCGAACGCCTTTGAACTGCTTATCAACGCCCAAGGCCGTCTGCAGACCGAAGACCAGTTCGGTGACATTATATTGAAGACATCGCCCACCGGCGGCATTACGCGCCTGAAGGACGTCGCAAGGCTTGAACTCGGCGCCAATACCTACGCAGTGCGCTCCCTGCTCGATAACAAGCAGGCGGCCGCTATCGCTATTTTCCAGGCGCCTGAATCAAATGCCATCCAGTTGTCCAATGACGCCCGCTCCGCCATGGCGGAGCTGCAAAAGACGTTCCCGCAAGGCATCAACTACAGCATCGTCTATGACCCGACTCGCTTCGTGCAGGCGAGTATTGATTCCGTGATTGAAACCCTGCTTGAGGCGATTACGCTTGTCGTCCTCGTCGTTATCGTCTTCCTGCAGACCTGGCGCGCGTCCATCATCCCGCTGCTGGCAGTGCCTGTCTCGGTCATCGGTACCTTTGCCGTCATGCATGCCTTCGGCTTCTCCATCAACAACCTGACGCTTTTCGGCCTTGTCCTATCCATCGGCATTGTCGTCGATGACGCCATCGTTGTCGTCGAAAACGTCGAACGGAATATCGAGGAGGGGCTTAAACCCCGCGAAGCCGCTTACAAGGCGATGGAGGAGGTGAGCAGCCCCATCGTCGCCATTTGCCTTACGCTTTGCGCCGTGTTTATTCCGCTCGCCTTTATCAGCGGCCTGACCGGCCAGTTCTACCGCCAGTTCGCGCTGACCATTGCGATCTCGACAGTTATTTCCGCCTTCAACTCGCTCACCCTGTCGCCGGCCATGGCCGCCATGCTGCTGCACAGCCATGACGAACCGGGCGACCGTTTCTCCCGCTTCCTCGACGCGATCCTCGGCTGGTTCTTCCGCGGTTTCAACGCGGGATTTAAGCACTTTGGCCGCGGCTACCAATGGGCTCTTGGCAAAGTTTCGCGCCAGAAAACGCTGACTTTCCTGGTCTACCTTGGCCTTATTGCCGGTGCTGTCTTCCTGTTCAATGTCGTGCCGTCGGGCTATGTGCCGACGCAAGATAAGCAGTATCTGGTCGGCTTTACGCAGCTGCCTTCCGGCGCAAGTCTTGAGCGTACGGATAAAGTCATTCGCCGCATCAGCGAAATCGCCATGAACACACCGGGCGTCGACCATGCGGTTGCATTTCCCGGGCTTTCCATCAACGGCTTTGCCGCCAGCTCCTCTGCCGGCGTCGTCTTCTTCAGCCTGAAGCCGTTTGAAGAGCGCACCACGCCCGAGCTCAACGGCCTTGCCATCGCAGGGCAGATCATGGGCAAGATGCAGTCGATCGAGGACGGCTTTATCGGCGTCTTCCCGCCGCCCGCCGTCAACGGCCTTGGCACCATCGGCGGCTTCCGCCTGCAGGTGGAAGACCATGCCGACCTTGGCTATGAAGAACTGCAAAAAGCCATTCAGGCCATCCAGATGAAAGCCTGGCAGACGCCGGTACTTGCCAACGTCTTCTCCAGCTTCCAGATCAACGTGCCGCAATTGTTCGTCGACGTAGACCGTGCCAAGGCCAAACAGCTCGGCGTGTCGGTGACGGATATTTTCGACACCATGCAGGTCTATCTGGGCTCCCTCTACGTCAACGACTTCAACCGCTTTGGCCGCACCTTCCAGGTCATCGCGCAGGCGGACATGCCTTTCCGCGATGAAGCGTCCGACATCGGCCAGCTGAAAACCCGCAACATGGCAGGCGAAATGGTGCCGCTCGGCTCCATGGTCACCGTGCGCCAGAGCTACGGCCCTGATTCAGCCATGCGCTATAACCTGTACCGCACGGCAGAAATCAACGGCGGCCCAGCGCCAGGCATCGCCTCCGACGTTGCCGAAGGCGCGATGATCCAGATTCTGAAAGAAAACCTGCCGCAGGGCATGGACTTTGAATGGACGGATCTGAAATATCAGCAGATCCTCGCCGGCAATACCGCCAAGTTCATCTTCCCGCTTTGCGTCATGCTCGTCTTCCTCGTGCTGGCGGCGCAGTATGAAAGCCTGATGCTGCCGCTGGCTGTCATCATGATCGTGCCGATCGTGCTGCTCTGCGGTATCTTTGGCGTCTTTATCACCCATGCGGACAACAACATCTTTACCCAGATCGGGCTTATCGTCCTCGTCGGCCTTGCCTGCAAGAACGCGATTCTGATTGTGGAGTTCGCGCGCGAGCTTGAATTCCAGGGCAAGACGATTCTGGAAGCGGCTCTGATGTCCAGCCGCCTGCGTCTCCGCCCCATTCTCATGACGTCCTTCGCCTTTATCATGGGGGTGACGCCGCTTGTCTTCTCTCATGGCGCCGGCGCGGAAATGCGCCATGCGATCGGGCTTACCGTCTTCTCCGGCATGCTGGGGGTGACTTTCCTCGGCCTGTTCCTGACGCCCGTCTTCTATGTCATCCTGCGGACCATTGCGGGCGGCAAGCTGACCGGCCATCATCACGCTGTCACCATCGAGGCACCCCATGAAGCCCACTAAACTCCTCGCCGTCCTGTTGCTCACGACGACGCTTGCCTCTTGCGACTTCGCGCCGGCGCTGCATATGCCAAGCTTTGGCAAGCAGGATGCTTTTAAGGAAGCATCAAACGAGCCCGCGCTGTCACCGGAAGAAGCCGGCAGCTGGAAAGTCGGCCAGCCTTCCGCCGCGCAGCCGCGCGGTGAATGGTGGCATGTCTTCAGCGACCCGAAGCTGGATGCGCTTGAAGACGAGGCGTTGAAGAACAACCAGAACCTTGCCGCCATGGTCGCGCGCGTGACGCAGGCGCGCGCTATTGCGCGCGTTGCGGAATCCGCGCTGCTGCCGCAGATTGACAATACAACCTCCGCCACGCGCCAGAAGCTGAACCCTGTCGCCTTCGGCGCCGCGCCCGGCACCAAATTTCCGGCGCAGACGCTGATTGGAACGAGCTTCGGCCTTGATTACGAAATTGACCTCTTCGGCGGCCTTCGCAACGAACGTAAAGCCGCGGTGAAAGACGCGCAGGCGGCGGCGGAGCGTCTGGAAAGCACGCGCCTTGCCCTGCAGGCCGATGTTGCCGATATGTATTTCAGCATTGAAGCGCTTGACCGCGAAATCAACATCCTCGAGCGCGGCGTCACCGTCCGCACCGACAACCTTGATATTTTGCGCAAGCGTGTTGACGCCGGCACGATTACCGAACTTGACCTTTCAACCTCCGTCGTTGACCTTGAAACAACACGCAGCCAGCTGCAGGGCGCGCAACAAAACCGTGCGGTGATGGAGCATGCGCTGGCGGTTTTGCTGGGTAAAACCCCCGCCGAATTCAACTTTGATAAATCACCGCTCGCCGCGCAAATTCCCGTCATTCCGGCGGGTCTTCCCTCCGCATTGCTCGAACGCCGGCCGGATATTTCTGCCGCGCAGCATGAACTTGCGGCGGCGAATGCCCGCATCGGCGTTGCCAAGGCCGCGTTCTTCCCGCGTCTTGCGCTTACCGCCTCCGGTGGGCTCGAGGCCGATACGCTTTCGAACGCGCTGCAATGGTCCAGCCGCAGCTGGGCCATCGGCCCGACGTTAAGTCTGCCGATCTTTACCGGCGGCCGCAACACGGCAAACCTGAAGCGCAGCAAGGCGGTCTATGAAGAACAAGTCGCCGTCTACCGCGAACAGGTGCTGGAAGCCTTCCGCGATGTGGAAGACAGTCTTGTCACTTTAAAAACCCTCGGTCTCCAATCGCAATCGCAAATCACGGCGGCAGATGCGGCGAAGCAGGCGGAGAAAATTGCCAACCTACGCTACGACAGCGGCGATCTTGGTTATCTTGAAACCATTTCCGCCCGCAGGGACGCGCTTGAAACCGAACGCAGCGGCGTCCTTATCCAGCAGGCGCGCCTTTCCGCCACGATCAAGCTGATCCGCGCCCTTGGCGGCGGCTGGGATGCGCCGTTTGTACCGCTGCCGGCAGAAGTGACGGCGCCGTCAACAGCTTCCCCCATATCGGCCGCGCCGGTTACGGTCCCCAATGAATCCGTGCCGCCCGGCATGATGCTGGACGACAAGAAGTGAGCACACCCCTGACGGAGCCGGATGCCGCCATCATCGCCAGCCTGGAAAAACCGGGCGCAGGCTTGCCGCTGGTGCAGCGTCTTGCGCTCCGCCTTTACTACAAGCCCTTCGTCGCGGGAAAAGCCGGCTGGGAAAAAGACATTGCGGATTTCGCCAAGGCGAACGAGAAAAGTTTCGAAACCATCGCTGCTATAAAGCCGGAGGATCTGGAGACCAGAGTGCTGGTGCCGAAGCAGGACGGGCTGGAGGATAGCTCCCGCTACTGGTCGGC
>JBBQWK010000104.1:0-6302 GCA_038210695.1 Alphaproteobacteria bacterium | reverse complement strand
GATCACGGTCGGCTCGAAGAAGCTGGCGCCGAGCTTATGGCGCTTGCCGCCCGTCAAAACCTTGCCACCCTTGGCGGTCGCATCGGCCAGATGCTGCTCCACCTTTTCAAGACCCTTCATGTTGATGAGAGGCCCAAGGTCGGTGCCTTCTTCCAAACCGTTGCCGGTTTTCATTTTTTCGACAGCTTCTTTGAATTTTTCGGCAAAGGCATCGTAGATGTTTTCCTGCACGAAAATGCGGTTGGCACAAACGCAGGTCTGGCCGCTATTGCGGAATTTGGACGCGATAGCACCCGCGACAGCTTCATCAATGTTCGCATCATCAAAAATAATGAACGGCGCGTTGCCGCCAAGCTCCAGCGAGATTTTCTTCACCGTCGGCGCGCATTGCGCCATCAGCATTTTTCCAACAGCGGTTGAGCCCGTGAAGCTGAACTTCCGCACGATCGGGCTTTCGGTCATTTCCTTGCCGATGGGCTGCGCCTCGCCGATAACAATGTTCAAAACGCCCTTGGGAAGGCCGGCGCGTTCTGCCAGTTCCGCCAGCGCCAGCGCCGAGAATGGCGTCAGTTCGGACGGCTTGATGACGACGGTGCAGCCGGCAGCAAGCGCGGGCGCGGCCTTGCGCGTAATCATGGAGGATGGGAAATTCCACGGCGTAATCATGACGCAAACGCCGACCGGCTGCTTCAGCGTCACAAGGCGATGGTTTTTGTTGTGCGTCGGAATGATGTCGCCATAAATTCTACGTCCCTCTTCCGCCATCCATTCGACATAGGCCATGCCGCTCTGGATTTCGCCCTTGGCCTGCGCCAGCGGCTTGCCCTGCTCGGCGGTGAGGATTTTGCAGAGATCTTCCATGTTGTCGTTCTGAAGGTCCGCCCATTTCTTCAAAATTTTCGCGCGGTCGACCGCGAGCATGCTGCGCCAGCCATCAAAAGCGCGCTGCGCCGCTTCGATCGCTTTTTTCGTTTCGGCGCCGCCCATGTTGGGGACAGTGCCAAGAATTTCCTGCGTCGCGGGGTTGTTGACCTCGAGGATGCGGCCGCCCTCCGCCGCTGTCCACTGCCCATCGATATAGGCGAGCTGGCGGAAAAGGCTTGAATCCTTCAGCTTCAGGGCCGAAACGGCATCAATGATTTTTGCGGCGGCTTGCGACATGGAATGGTTCCTTCATCTTTTTGAATGGCCTTCTTTATATAGACCTTTTCCCCCCAACTGGAAAGGCCACGGGGTTCGTACACCCCGTTTACAGGAACCATAACGCGCGCCTTGACGTTGACGTGGTAACAGAAAAGAAGAAAAGGGAAAAATCATGCAAAACAACGAGATCGGCACACATACGCTACACGAAATGACGGTTCAGGCGCATGCAAACATGGAAGAATGCATCCGCCTTTGCTGGGATGCGCGCCATATCGTTCAAAAAACCCTGATCGAACATTGCCTGCCCAAAGGCGGCCGCCACGTCGGTCAGGCCCATGTGCAGTCGATGCTGGATTGCATGGATATGTGCCAAGCCGCAGCCGACTTCATGACGCGCGGCTCGCCGCTGCACACCTCGGTCTGTGCCGCGGCGGCCAATGTGTCTGATGCCTGCGCGGATTCTTGCGAAAGCCTGCAGCCGAAAGATGCCAATCCCGACGGCAACATGCAGCGCTGCGCCGATGCCTGCCGCGCCTGCGCCATTGCCTGCCGCGAAATGGCGACGGGTGGTGTTGCGCTGGAAGACATGCACCTTGACCAGGCACCGACCCTGTCAGAAGAATTCCCGAGCCTGCCGGCTTAATTATTGATTTTCCTCGATTAAACCTCAAAAAGGCTTGAAGCATAACGCTTTAAGCCTTTTTTGTTACGTATTATGTTATTATGGCCGCATATAAAGACATGCAGTTTCTGAGAACATAAGGTCGGCTTTGATGACTTTGCGCCACGAATTTTCCGATGCGATCCAGCGCGCCCAAAACGCGCGACTTGGCATTGCTGCCGGCCTGTCGCTGGATGCGGTGACGCAGCTGCACCAGATCATCGAGGGCCCCGGTATTTCGGGCAAAACAACGCTCGCTAAATCCTATGCCGCAGCGCTGGAAACGCAAGGGCTCACCGCTGTAGGAAAAACACAAATTTTCAATTGTGCCGCCGGTCATAACCAGCAGCATTTCATGGATACACTTTCGGCGGCCACAGGCGGCGTGCTACTGCTCGACAACGCGCACCTCCTGAGCCGCGATTACAACGGCTATGACCCGATCGCGCCGCTGAAGGTTGCGCTGCTCGACCGCGCCACCGTCGTTCTGCTCGTCGGCGAGACAGCGGGACTTGCGAAGATGACGCAGTTCGAGCCGGGACTGTTGCGGCATTTTGGCACAACCGTTGCCACGAAAAAATTCACCGCCGCTGAAATTGATGCTTATAACAAAAAACTTGCCGAGGAAGCGCGCCGCGACGCGCTGTCACCGGAAGCGCGTGCCGATGAAGACGCCCGCCGCATTTCCGCCGAGGCATGGCACGCCATGAAAAAAATCGATGTCGCCATCATCAATGCGGTAAAGCCGGTCAAAACAGTGCGATTTGCGCGGAAGGACGGTGGCAGATGACGCTTCCGGAACCGCTGGTAAAATCTATCACCGCCGCCGAAGCTCTCTACAACAGGGATGAAAACTTCCGTCCTGCGCTGCTGCAGGTATTCACCGGCCCCAACCGCACAGGCAAGACTGTAAAGGCAGGTGCCTATGCGACTGCCCTGTTTGGCGCAGGACTGACGGACAACGACGGTCTGGACATTGTCTGCTGCGCCAATTTTACGACCACGACTGATTTGCAGCGCATCATCGACAGCGCGGCAGGCAAGGTGCTGGCCATAGATGAATTTGAAAAGCTGCCCCCCGACCCCGCCATGGGCGATATGCTCGCCAAGGCGGCAATCGGCGGCGATTGCGTGATTGTTTTCACCGGCAAGGCCGAGGGCATGAAGGGACTGGCGGATAACCATGCAAAGCTTTATGCGCTGCTGCCCAAACCCATCGAATTCACCACTGTCTACGACCGCGACCCCGAAATGAACAACGCCCTGCAAGCGCAACGCGACAAGAGCAAGCATCAGGCAGAAAATAACCGCGCCGCGGTGCTCGAGCGACGCCGGCTGTCGCAGGTTTGGAAGGCGCTACAGACTGTTGATGTTAGCCTGCCCGTCGCCATCAAGCCGGTCAAAACCGTGCGTTTTGCACCCAAGGTGAAGACATGATCACCTTGCATGAAACGCTTGAGAGAACGCTGGATGCTGCCGAAAGGCAGATGAGGATGGCAAATTTTTTCAAAAAATCAAAATCGCAACTGGAGCTGAACCAATTTATAGCCGGCCCGCCCGGTTCCGGAAAAACTACGCAAGCCTTTGAATATATCGCCCAGATGCATGACGTTGGGCTTATCACGAACGAGGTGCCATCCTATTTCTATTGCAGCAATGGACGGGTTGAAGACCTTGCCAAAACCATCAGCAGCATGCCGGACGGCGGTGCCATGATTTTTGACGATTTCTCGACACAATTTTTGAACGCCCCGCAGTACAAGCACGTTCTTGGATTTATCGTACAGGCGACAGCAAAGGGCGTCGTCATCGTACTGGGTGATAAGGCGCCGCTTGAGAGAGCCTCGATGGATGATCCCGGCGTTCAGCGCCGTTTCCCCTCTATCGTGCAACTGACGAAAGCATACACCCCCGACGAGCAAACTGCTTTTCACGCGGCTAAAAGCAGTTCCGAGCGCGTGCCGAGACCCAACCTGTCCGTGCGCATCGAAAAAGCCCGCGTGGAACGGCTGATATTGGCTTGGAAAAATGCCACTGCGGATGATTTCATTCTTAAAAAAGCCGCAAAACCCCTGAAGACCGTGCGCTTCACGACGCCCAAGGCGCCGAGATGAACCTGCAGGAACACTTCAAGGCGCATGCCACAGAAATGAAGGATCTCGCCGCCATGCTGGGGCGCGCGCCGGAGGTGATTTACCCGGGGCTGTGGCAGGTTATTACCGGTGCTGCCGGAAGCGGCAAAGTGATGCAGGCAAATACCTATGCCGCGATGCTGGCGGATGATGCCATCGTCACCAACAAGGCCGTCACAACTCTCGATTTTACAAACGGACAATTGCCGACCGACGTCGAGGAAGCTTTTGCGCGCGCCAAAGGCGGCGTCTTGATTCTCGAGAGCCCTTACGATTCAGGCTTCGAGAAGCAGATGCTGATCGAACAGCTGGCGCAGGCGCGTGAGGATAGCCAGACCGTCGTCATCATGACCGGAACAAAAAAAGACATGGACGACTTTATCTCTCTGTTGCCCCGCGCCATCGACCTCACGCCGGTTGACGCGCAGCAGACCTTTGACGATCCGCCCGGCACCCAGACCGAAGCCTTCAAACGCAGGCTTGAAGTGCAGGAGCAGAAAGAAGATATCCTGCGCTGGAAGGCGATGCCGCGGGTGGATGTGTCGATTGCAAAAGCTGTAAAGCCGCTGCGCACGGTGAGGTTCAACCCGCCGGAGCGTTTGAAATAAACCCTTCCGCTTTATTGCGCATTAAAAAAGCCTCGCTTTTAACAGCGGGGCTTTTTTAATGTTATTGGTAAACTTTTATGCGGTTGCCTGAATTTTAGCGCGCGCGATGTCGATCTGGTGCTGAATGATGATCGCCTTCATGGGATCGGCCTTGTTGAAGCCGAGATCGTCTTCAAGGTTTTTCAGTTCCGTTTCCAGCTTTCCGCGGTCCAGCTCGTCAACGTTGACGGCTTCTTCGGCAAGGACGGAGCAGAGCGTCGGATTGACGTCGGCAAAGCCGCCGGCAACGAAAATACGGCGTGTGCCGCCTTCGGGCGTGAACAGCGTCACAACACCGGGACGGATGGAGGAGAGCAGCGGGGAGTGCTGCGCGAGCACGCCGAAATCGCCGGCTTCGCCCGGCACCACGACCATCTTCATCTGTTCGGAGACGAGGATTTTTTCAGGCGAGACGAGCTCGAACTGGAAGGTCTGGGCAGTGGTCGGAACGGCGGCTTCAGCCATGTCTATCTCCTGGTTGCTTTTGCGCTTTGCCGGTGACTGGCTTTCAACGGGCGGGAAGCCCATTTAGTTCCCGTAACTTTCCGGCATTAAGATTACGCGGCGGCTTTCTGGGCCAGTTTCTTACCTTTTTCAACGGCTTCCTCGATCGTGCCGACCATGTAGAAGGCGTTCTCCGGCAGGTGATCGTAGTCGCCGTTCACAATGCCTTTAAAGCCCTTGATGGTGTCTTCCAGCGAAACGAAGACGCCGGGGGTACCGGTGAAGACTTCGGCCACGTGGAAAGGCTGGGACAGGAAGCGCTGGATTTTGCGGGCGCGGGCAACCGTGATGCGGTCCTCTTCCGACAATTCGTCCATGCCGAGAATGGCGATGATGTCTTGCAGCGCCTTGTAGCTCTGCAGGATTTTCTGAACGGAGCGGGCAACGCCGTAATGATCTTCGCCGATGACGCGGGGGTCAAGGATACGACTGGTGGAATCGAGCGGGTCAACGGCCGGGAAAATGGCCATCTCGGCGATCGAGCGGGACAGAACGGTCGTTGCGTCAAGGTGGGCAAAGGACGTTGCAGGCGCGGGATCGGTCAAGTCATCCGCCGGAACGTAAATGGCCTGAACGGACGTAATGGAGCCCTTGTTCGTCGAGGTAATGCGTTCCTGCAGCGCGCCCATGTCGGTGGCGAGCGTCGGCTGGTAGCCGACCGCGGACGGGATACGGCCAAGAAGTGCGGACACTTCTGCACCGGCTTGGGTAAAGCGGAAGATGTTGTCGACGAAGAACAGAACGTCCTGGCCTTCCTGATCGCGGAAGTATTCGGCCACGGTGAGACCCGTCAGGCCAACGCGGGCGCGGGCGCCCGGCGGCTCGTTCATCTGGCCGTAGACGAGCGCGACTTTGGAGCCGGCTTCGCCGAGCTTGATGACGCCGGAGTCAATCATCTCGTGGTACAGGTCGTTACCTTCGCGGGTACGCTCGCCCACGCCGGCGAAGACGGAAACGCCGCCGTGCTTCATGGCGACGTTGTTGATGAGCTCCATGATGGTGACGGTCTTGCCAACGCCCGCGCCGCCGAAGAGGCCGATCTTGCCGCCTTTGGCATAGGGCGCGAGCAGGTCGACGACCTTGATGCCCGTAACCAGCATCTGGGTTTCGGTCGCCTGGTCAATGAATTCGGGCGCGGAGCGGTGGATGGGAAGCGTCGTTTTTGCGTTGATGGGGCCGCGCTCGTCAATCGGCTCGCCGATGACGTTGATA
>JBBQWK010000103.1:0-6329 GCA_038210695.1 Alphaproteobacteria bacterium | reverse complement strand
CACCTGTTATTGTCGCCACATGCAGAATGTCAGCATCAGCCGCTGCAGGCAGGCCCATGGCAATATTGGCGCGCAGCGTGCCGCTCATCAGCGCTGTATCCTGCCCCATATAGGCGATGTTGCGGCGAAGGTCGGCAGGGTCTATCTGGCGGAGGTCCGTATCATCAGCAAGGATGGTACCGGAGCTGGGTTCGAAAAAGCCGACCATCAGTTTCACAAGCGTACTTTTGCCGGAACCGATGCGGCCGACAATGGCGACTTTTTCGCCGGCAGCAATATGCAGGTTCACGCCCTGCAGCACCGCGGCATTGGTGCGCGGATAGGCAAAGCTGACGTCGCGGAATTGAATGTCGCCGGTGAGCTGCGGGCGGTGGAGGAATTTTTTATCCCGCGGACGCTCCACCGGCAGGCGCATGATGCTGTCCAGCGTGCGGTAGGCGGCCTTCGCCTGATGGTAACGGTTGACGAGCGCCGCCGCAGCGCCAATGGGCGCCAGCGCGCGGGAGCTGAGCAGTACGCACGCGATCAGCGCGCCCGTCGATATATCTTTGCCGGCGACAAGATACATGCCCGTCAGCACCACCAGCACGCCCGCCAGCTGCTGGATGAGGATGGAGAAATGGACGCTGAGGCCGGAATAAAAGCGCGAGTCCTGCCCCGCCGCTGCCGAAGCACCGGTGAACTGGCTGTAGGCGGCGCGCAATACCCTTCCCCGCCGATACCGCGGATGGTTTCAAGATTGGCGATGGTTTCAATCAGAAGCCCGTGCTTCTGCTCACCCGTCTTCATCGCCTGCTGCACGCGGCGGCGCACCGGCAGCTGGAAGACGTAACCCGACAAAACCACCAGCGCATAAAGCACCAGCAGCAAGAGCGCCAGCTGTGTGCCGCCAATCAACCAGACAGCAAGCACGAAGATGAGCGAAAAAGGAAAGTCCACGAGACCGGTCATGGTCGCGGAATTAAAGAATTCCCGCAGCGCGTCAAATTCGCGCATCGAATTGGCAAAAGCGCCGGTGCTGCCACCGGGGCGGTTGCCAAGGCGCATGTCCAGCACCTGATCGTAAAGTCGCTGCGCGACCAACACATCGGACCGGCGGCCCGCAATGTCGATGAAATAGGCGCGAAGCGAACGGATAACAAAGTCGAAAACGAAAACGATTGCCGCGCCGATCGCCAGCACCCAGCCTGTTTCAACCGCGTTGTTCGGCAACACGCGGTTGTAGAAGTTCATGATAAATACAGGGCTGGTGAGCGCAAAGCAGTTCACCAGCAACGTTGCCAGCAGCACCCGCGCATAGAGACCAGTATTTTCCACCACGTTGCTCCACAGCCAGTGGCGGCGCAGCGGGCCGCTGTCTGCGCCCTCCGCTTCATAGTCCGGGCGGATGAGGATGATGTAGCCGGTGGATTGCTTTTCAAGATCGCCTGCGGCAATTTTCTTTTCCGCCTGGGTGACAGGGTCGAGTGTTTTGACAATGCCTTTATCGCTGCGCGCCGTGACAATGGCAACGCCGGTTTTCATGACACTGACGAAAGGCATCACCTCCGCCGGCACATCGGCGATTTTACGGCGCTGTATGCTGGCGCGGAACCCTGCGCGCGTTGCTGCCGCTTCAAAAAACTTCGGCGTCATGCTGCCTTTTTCCAGCGGCAGACCCGCGACGAGGCTTTCGGCAGAACGTGCGTGGCCGTAGTAGCCGGTCATATAGACAAGGGCATCAAGTAACGAAGGCGCGGCTTCGGATGGCAGGGGGGAAGCCGCGTCGCTCATCAGCGTTTGGCCGTGACGGCCGGCACCATGCCGGGCAACGCGAAGGCGTTGCGCAGGCGGCCCATGGCGCTCAAAAGCTCGAAGCGCGACAGCAACTGGCGGAAGGACGCATCCGTGCGCGCGGCCTTTGCCTCGAACCAGCGGGAATTCGCGCTTATCAATTGCAGGTTGGTCTGTTTGCCGCCTTCAAACTGGTTCATGTAGTTGGCAACGATTTTCGATGCCGCATCTTCACGTTCCGTCATCAGGCCCAATTGCTCGTCGACGATCTGCATGGAGGTGAACTTTCCGCGCACGTCATGTTCCACCATGCGCCGCGCCGCATCCCGCCGCGCCTGCGCTTCGCGGCGCTGGTCGAGCGATTTGTCGATATGCGCCAGCTGCGCGCCGCCCGTCGCGAAAGCCCACTGCATCTTGACCATGGCTTGTGCGCTTTTCAGCTCGCCGCCCAGTTCTTCATGCTGGTCGAGACTGAGGTAGCTGACCTCTGCATCCACTTTCGGGTACAGGTCGCCGCGCGCAACCTGCGATTCCAGCCCGAGCGCGGTCACAAGGCTGTCGGCGGATTTGACGTTGGGGTTATCTGCAGCGGCAAGGGAAATGGCAGCGTCCACTGTCTGCGGGATCATCGTCGTCCAGCCGTCGGTGCCAAGATCAAGATTTGAATCGGGCTTATTGCCGACGACTTCGATGTAATCGGCCTCCGCCTGCCGATAGGCTTCTTCATAACCAAGGCGCGTGGTTTTGACGGCCATCAGCACTTCATTGGCCTGCAGCAATTCCGCTTCATCGGAGGCGCCTTCCTTAACCATGAGGCTGATCGAATTCTGGCGGTCTTCGATGCTGGTGACGTATTCGGTCGCCAGCTTCAGCAATTCGCGTGTGCGCATCAGGTTCAGGTGCGCCTTCGCCGCTTTCAGCGCGACATCTTCGGCGGAGCCGGTGCGGTCGAAGCCGGCGGCATCAAGGCGGCTTTTTGCCGCGGCAATACGGTTCGGCGTTTCAAAGCCAGTGAACAGCGGCTGCGTCAGCGTAGCGGAACCTTCACCGAGCCACGATGTTGCGCTACCGCCTGTCGTGGCCCTTGTCGTGTCATCGTCTTCATTAATGCGGCCGGCGCGGGCGTTGACGGAGAGCACCGGGAAATAGGCCGATTTCTGTTCGCGGACAAAATCTTTCGCCGCAGCCTCACCCGATTTTTTAGCCTGCATTGTCGGATGTGTTTGAAGCGCCACGGCGACACTTTCGGCCAGCGTTGCGGCCTGTACGGCACAAGGCATGATGAGCGCGGTCGTCAGCGACAGCGCCAGAATAAACTTTTTAAACATGAATAAAATACATGGCCATGCAATGACCAACCCCCTGAAACAGCACGCGCAAACCCCCGCGCGCAACACCTGCCGTACAGGATGCCTTAGCCCCGCCCTTTGCGCAACGGCAGCGTTGACTTATAGCGACAAGCCGGAATTTTATGGCAACGAATTCCAGTGATGGTGCAACCTGTAACGATTTGGGTTTAAAATGGCGGCATGAAAAGCAAGACAATCATTTTTTCGGCGGTGGCCATTGGCTTGATGATAGGTGTCATCGTTGGCCTGCGTGCCCCTGAAAAGCCAAAACCGATGACCGTCGAGCAATCGCTTGACCATCAGGCACTTGACGGCGGCCTCTATCGTCCCGACAATCTGGCCAGCTGGCGCAATGCGCTTATACGGCGTTTAAAGCCGGAAATCGCAATTATTGGCTCCGGTGAAGCTCTGGCCTTCGGCGCTGACAGCTTCAATATCCCCTTCATCAATCTCGGTGGCATGCCGCGGCTGGAAGATGCCATATCTTCAACGCAGACGCTGTTTGCCAGCCACCCACCCAAAGTACTCCTGATTGCAGTGGATGAACGCTGGCTTGAGACCACACCGAAGCAGCACGTATGCAGCGGCATGCTTTGCGCCGCACATGCGACAGATGGTTACGCGGCAGACGGTTCCTATCATCCGCTGAGTTTATGGACGGGTAAGAATGCAGGCACAGCGGATAGCGGATTTGCCAAAAGCATTCAAACTTCAAATACGTCCTCCACGGCCGATACCGGACAGGTGCAAAAATTCTCCAGCTGGCTTGCTGCACTGAAGGGGCAGCATGTCAGCGTTATTGTATTCGTGCCGCCCGCGGCTTCCAAGCTGAAGTCAGGTTTAAATCTTGACGGTATCGACGCTGCAGCGAAGGCGAACGGAGCAGCATATTTTGACGAACGGCTAAACCCGTTCCATCTGGATGACTGCGAATTCAGCAGCGGCTACGAGCCCGGCGAAATTCTTGCCAAACGCATATTGCTGGATATGGCAACACGCAGCGCCGACCTGCAATCCGTCGTCAAGCTGGCGGAAATCGGCTGGGATATTGACCATTATGGCGGCCGCGTTTCCAAACTTGTCGATGAAACAGACTTTTTAAACCTCGGCTGCAGTAAAATCTCTAAACCCCGGAATTAATATGGCAATTTTAATCGCCTTTTGCCAAGCCGCCCAAGCGGCCTTACAATAATAGAAGCGGCTGATTCAAAATTAGGGATGATCCTCGTGCGATATATACCGGCGGTTCTGTTGTGCCTTGCGCTGTGCCTCCCCGTTGCGGCTTCTGCCGCCACGGCGAAGAAGGCGGATATGTCGCAGCATGCGGATAGCAAAACGCTGGATGCAGCCCTCGCCAATATCGACAACGGCACAACAACGCCGGATGACGATATGCCGGTGACGAGCGCCGCCGATGCCGCCGCGAAAACATTGCCGCTGCCGCCGCCGAAACCCGATTTCAATTCGCTGCTGTCCGATACCGCCGGCGTTTCAAAAAAATCCGGCCAATCGGCCACCTGCGCGCCGTTTGAAGCGCAGCAGCTGGATTTGCGCGCCAAGGTTGTTGCCTATGAAGCGGTGCTGCACGAAGGCCAGCTGGAGCAGGCGCGTGCCGCCGCCGATTACCAGCGCCAGCTTGAATCCGAACAGCTGGAAGTGCGCCAGAAGCTGGTCGATTATAACGTCACGCTGCAGGAAGGCATGAAGAAGCAAGCTCAAGCCTCCACCGATTACCAGCGCCAGCTGGCGGAAGAGCAGTTGCGCATCCGCGAGGAGCTCGTCGAGTATGGCGACAGCCTGAAGCCGCAGCAGGACGCGATGCGCTGCCCGCCGTACGAAAAATATACCACCGGCTTCGGCAAATAATATGTCCTCCTCTCCCGCACCACAATCCCTCAGCATCGAGCTGACGCGCGGCCCCGCTGTTGAAAGCCGCCACGCCATTCACGCCATCGTCATGGACGGCAGCGAAAAAATAATCGCGAGCTACGGCGACATCAACCGCCTGACCTTTCCGCGCTCCGCCATCAAGCCGCTGCAGGCTATTGCGATGATGGAATCAGGCGCCGCCGAAGCATTCAAAGTTTCGAACGCCGAAATCGCCATCGCCTGCGCCTCCCACAACGGGGAAGAGGCGCATACATCGACCGTCAACGGCTGGCTGCAGCGCCTTGGCCTTGATGACGGCTGCCTTGAATGCGGCGCGCACGCGCCCTATGCCGATACCTGCCTGCCTGCACGCGTGCTGTGCAACAACTGCTCCGGCAAGCATACCGGCATGCTGACGCTGGCGCTGCACATGAAGGTGCCGACGCAAGGCTATACCCGCGTCAACCATCCCGTGCAGGAAAAAATTCTTAAAACCATGTCGGATATGTTTGGCGCGGAATTGACGCCGGATGTCTGCGGCATTGACGGCTGCTCCGCCCCGAACCCCGCGATGCCGCTCATCAACATGGCACGCGGATTTGCGCGGCTGATGAACCCTGCCAAGCTTGGCATGTTCCGCGGCACGGCCTGCCACCATATTTTAACCGCGATGGGCGAACACCCGTTCCTCGTCGCCGGCACCAAGCGTCTTGATACCGAACTCATCACCGCCGCAAAAGGCGACATCATCGCCAAGGTCGGCGGCGAGGGCATTTTTGCGGCTGTCGTGCCGAAGCTGGACAAAATTGTTGTTTTGAAAACGGAAGACGGCTCCGGCCGCGCAGCGCAAGCGGCGCTCTATGCCCTGCTCGACAAACACAAACTGGCGTCCGACGATGTTCTCGCCGCCATCCGCTCCACAGCCCTGCCCATCCAGAAAAACTGGAAAGGCCTCGAGGTTGGCGTGCTGCGCTACCAATTTCAGGCGTAGCGGAATTTAAGGTGGCGTGCCCGGAGGGATTCGAACCCCCGACCTGATGCTTAGAAGGCACCTGCTCTATCCAGCTGAGCTACGGGCACAATATAGATAAATCAAATACTTATGATCGGATTTTATAAATGCGTTCGCCATTTTTTTGCATCGGTCGTTCGACATTTTCGCCCGTTCCACACGTTTATAACATTATGGACTAAAACTGTCTCTAGCAAAGCCTAGAGGCTGTCCAGTACATCAGGCGGTGGTTCTTTAGGTCGGCGCTTGATGACCAGGTCGCGCATTTCACGCTCCCCCTGCATAAGGCTGGCGGGGTAGCTGCCGAGGAAACCCTGCAGGTCATC
>JBBQWK010000102.1:0-6351 GCA_038210695.1 Alphaproteobacteria bacterium | reverse complement strand
GCGCGTAACAACAGTGGCCTTTCAGGGCGTGGATGTTCTCGACATTGATGTCGAGGTGCAGATTTCGCCGGGGCTGCCGCAGTTCAATATTGTCGGCCTGCCGGATAAAGCCGTGGGGGAGAGCCGCGAGCGCGTGCGCGCCGCGATCCATGCCATTGGCCTCGCCATTCCCGCCAAGCGCGTCACCGTCAACCTTGCGCCTGCCGATGTGGTGAAGGAGGGCAGTCATTTTGACCTCCCCATCGCGCTCGGTGTGCTGGCGGCCATGGGGGTTTTTCCGTCGGAAGATATGTCGCATTACACGGTCTTAGGTGAATTGTCGCTGGATGGTTCTATCCGCGCTGTTTCCGGCGTGCTGCCCGCTGCTATCAACGCGGCAGCGGCGGAGCGCGGGATTATCTGCCCCGCCGCTTGCGGCAGTGAAGCGGTCTGGGCGGGTGATTTGGAAGTTCTCGCGCCGCAGAACCTTGTCGCACTGCTCAACCACATGAAGGGCACGCAAGTGCTGACGCGCCCCGATGCCATTTTAAGCGATGATATCGCCGCCAAGCTCGACCTTGCCGATGTCAAAGGTCAGGAAAGCGCCAAGCGCGCGCTGGAGATTGCGGCGGCGGGCGGGCATAACCTGCTTATGATTGGCCCGCCGGGCTCCGGCAAATCCATGCTGGCGGCGCGCCTTCCGGGCATCCTGCCGCCGCTCACGCCGCGGGAAGCTCTGGAAGTTTCCATGATCCATTCGATTGCGGGTCAGCTGGAAGGCGGCCGTCTTATCCAGACACGGCCCTTCCGCGATCCGCACCATTCGGCCTCCACCCCCGCCATTATCGGCGGCGGCATCAAGGCAAAGCCTGGTGAAATTTCCCTCGCCCATCACGGCATTCTGTTTCTGGATGAGCTGCCGGAATTCCAGCGTCAGGCGCTGGAGGCTTTGCGCCAGCCGCTGGAAACCCGCCGCGCGCTCGTCTCCCGCGCCAACTACCATGTGACTTTCCCGGCGAAATTCCAGTTGATTGCCGCCATGAACCCCTGCCGCTGCGGCCATGTGGATGACGCGGCGCTGGCCTGCGGCAAGGCGCCGAAATGCGTCATGGACTACCAGAGCAAAATTTCCGGCCCCGTCTTCGACCGCATCGACATTCATATTGAAGTACCTAGCGTCAAAGCATCCGACCTTGCGCTGCCGCCGCCGCGCGAGACATCTGCCCATGTCGCGCTTCGGGTGGATGCCGCGCGCGCCGTGCAGGAAGCGCGGCTTCGTGCCTTAAACGCGCCCGCGCATATTTTGACCAACGCCGATGCGGATGGTGATTTGCTCATGCAGATCGCGCCGCTCGAGGCAAAGGCACAGAAAATGCTGACCGATGCCGCCGAAAAAATGCGCCTTTCCGCCCGCGGCTATCACCGCGTCATCCGCGTTGCCCGCACGATTGCAGATTTGGCGGGTGTAAATGATGTTTCCGCGGGGCATGTGGCGGAGGCGTTAAGCTATCGCCGTCTGCGCTCCGGCCTCGCCGTTGCTGCCTAGGGGGTAACGTTATGCCGCTTTATTTTGTGACCATTTTTGTTCAGGTTCTCTTCGCGGTGCATGTGCATCGCACGGGCCGCAATACCTATTGGATATACCTCATCCTGATGGTGCCCGTTCTCGGCTGCCTGATTTATTTTGTGGCAGAGGTGCTGCCAGAATTGATCCACGGGCGCACCGGCAAGCAGGCGCGTAAAACCCTCAGCGCCGTTCTGGACCCTGAAAAAGATTTCCGCTCCGCAAAATACGCCTTCGATACCGCGCCGACGGTGGAGAACCGTATTCATCTGGCGCAACTGCTTATCGCGCGGAATGAATACGACGCGGCGATTGCGCTGCTGGAGCCCGCCCTCACCAACCACTTTGCCGATGATGTGCTGCTGCTCGAAGGGCTGGCCTATGCCTACTACGACAAGCGCGATTTCAGGAACGCGCTTGTTTACATCCTTAAAATTTACGACCGCAAGGATTCCGAGCCGCAGAATTACATCAAGCTGCTGCGCGCCCGCACCTATATCGCGCTTGGCGACCTTACGGCGGCACGGTCGGAGCTGGAGCGCCTTGTGCAGTTCTATACGGGAGAGGAAGCGCGCATTACGCTAGCCCAGCTGCATGAGCGCATGAACGCGCCCGCCGAGGCGCGCGCGATTTATCAGGATATCGTCACCCGTTCCTCCCATGCGCCGAAATACTATCAAAAGCAGGAACGGCAATGGATCGACATGGCGAAACAAGCCCTGAAACAGGGATAAATTCACCTGTTCAAAAAGACCTGCCGCGCTATATAATGCGGACAACGGAACCGCTTATCTAAACCCAAGGTTTACAATTCATGTATTCGCATTTCGGCAAAATTGAAGAAGAAACCAGCTTGCAGGACCTCGACCAGCTCGAGGCGCTGATGGAAGCGGAGATGGATTCCAAATTCCTGCCGGGTTTCGCGGTCGAGCCGCAAAATTTCTCCGGCCTTCAGCCTGTGAACAGCAATGTTGCCGTCTTTTCGCCGCGGGCGCAGCGCGGCCGCAATGGCGCGCCTGTTATCCGCTCCGCCTTTTTTCCGGGGCAGGTCAGCACAAATCTTTTGCCCGGCAAGTCGCCTGGCATGTCGCATCTGGTCGGCCCGCAGAATTATTTCGATAAACGCCGCCTTGGGGTGCCCGCGAATGACACCAGCTTCGGCATCACCAGCAGCAAATTCCTCCAGCCGGCAAAAAGCAAAACGGCCGTTCGCCAGACTGTTGAGGCGCTGGTCGCCCTCGGGCTGCTGCCGATGCAGCTGCTGCAGGAGATCGGTTTCCTGCGCTATGCCAAGGAGCATAAATTCAATTCGCTCCTCCGTCTTGAAAAGGCTTTGGCCGAAGGCCATGAAGATGCTGAACAATTCTTAAGAACGAACCCTAAAGCATTGAAAAAAGACACCTTCAAGCCCACTTAAGAACGATTCGCATTAAAATCGATTCTTTACATTTCTATTGTTATGGCGAATATAAAATTCTGCAAAAACAACGGGCTATCCCTGACATTATTCATAAATTAACTTATTTAAAGTATATATCGTGGTACACTTTAAGAAGTTCAAGAAAGACGACCAGTTCTTAAGCCCTCGTCTTTAAAAGGAAAACGGCATGTCAGAAACCCAGCTCGGCTCTCAGGAAAGTCGCCCCGCAGATACGGCGAAGATCGAAGCCAACATCAGCGCCGCGATCGACATCAGCGTCAAGCACGGCATGTCATCGCTCTCGAAATTTATGGGCATGGTCAGCGGCTCCGCCGGCGGTGGTATGGATTTCGTCGGTGAAGCAATCGGCGCTAAAACTTCGGGCATCACCGCGGCGGTGCAGGCGCATGAAGAAGCTTCGCAGCACACGACTGCCGATAGCCTTGCCACCATGGGCGGCCGCAAAAAAGGCTCCCAGTCATTATCGCAGATGCTGTCCACCACGGACGGCCTTGGCCACAAGCGCAAAAAAGAAGAAATCATGCAGCGCCGCGCGGTGGTGGATGCCGCCTGGGTCGGCAAGGACAAAGGCTCCAAATATTCCGAGAGCACGGGCGGCGAATGGATCGCCCAGCTGAACGCCATCAAGAAACAGTATTCAAGCTTTGCCGCCAACCTGAAGCGCAACCCGCAAAACCTTGCGGCCGCCGGTTTTGGCCAGCTGAAAAACGACTATGACGCGGTGCAGGCCGAAAAAGTCAATCCCGCTGCCGCCGCCATCATTTCCGGCACGCTCAATGATATGGACCGCTACAAGGACGGCTTTAAATCTATCGACGAAGGCGTCAAGGAGCAGATCGTCTCCAAAGGCGGCGCTGAAGTTGAAAAGAAACTGAAACCGCTGATGGCCGCGCCCGAAAAACCCAAAACAGCCGCCGCCGAAGATAAATCAAAAGCGGATGACAAGCCGAAAGTCGAGGCCGAAGCGCCGAAAGCCGCCGAACCTGTTGTGGCCGCGGCACCGAAGGTTTCCGCGCCGAAGCTGACAATGATGGCGCCGAAGCCGCCGATGCCGAAATACAGCAGCGGCAAATCCGGCGAAGATACCAGCAGCTAATTAGAGATTATTCGTCGTCGCTATCGTCAGGGTCTTTCACGCCTTGCTCGAGCGACTTCTTTTTCCGTGCGTAATGCCTCATGCCAAAGGGCATCATCAGCAGGTAAATCAGCGCGAGAATAGTCAGCGTCGGCCATGTGGCGTTGATGAGCCCTACAATCAGAATGCTGAACACCGCCAGCGCGGGCACCTTCATTTTATAAGGCACGCGCAACTGCTTCGTCGAGAAGGTCGGGAAGTTGCCGACCATCATGTAAGCCACCAGCAGCATCCAGAACGCGAGAATGACGGGGTTCAGGATAATCGCCTGTATCTGCTGCTCGAAAGCGTCCGAGCCATCGACCTGGAATGAGATTACCATCGGCAGCAGCGCAAGCCCGCCGCCCGCAGGGGAGGGCACGCCTTGAAAATATTTCGACAACGGATCGTTGGGGTCTTTTTCATCCGACGCGATGTTGAATTTCGCAAGACGCAGCGCGACCGCCATGGCGAAAATAAGCGCCACCGGCCAGCCCCATTTGCCCAGCTCGTTCAGCTTCCAGAGGTAAATGACGAGGGCAGGCGCCACACCAAAGCAGATGAAGTCGGAAAAACTGTCGAGCTCCGCGCCAAGCTTGCTTTGTGCTTTCAACAGCCGCGCGGCGGCGCCGTCAAATGCATCCATGAATGCGGCAACGACGATGGCGATGGCCGCCAGCTCCCATTTCGCTTCAATTTTTCCGGTGATGGCGAACTTGATGGCGGTCATGCCCGAAGCCATGGCCGTCAGCGTGATCATGTTCGGGATCATTTTGTGGAACGGCAGTTTCTTCGGGCGCTGGGGTTTTTCCATCTGGGGCTTTTCCATGGTTTTTAAAAATATTAACCGCGGACTTCGCCAATGCGCGCAGGTTCCTTGCCGTTGACATCGGCAATCACCGTTTCGCCGCCAATCATGCGCTGGCCAAGGCAGACAAGCGGCTCCACATTCGGCGGCAGGTAAATATCAACGCGGCTACCAAAGCGGATGAGGCCGTAAATATCGCCGGCTTTCGAATGCTGGCCGGCGGCGGCCTTGCAGATAATGCGGCGCGCGACGAGGCCCGCGATCTGCACAAAGGCGATGGATGAATGATAGCCGCTCATTTTCAGCAGCACGGTCGAGCGTTCATTCTCGATGCTCGCCTTATCAAGGTTGGCGGACAGGAACTTGCCGGGGTGGTAGACAACTTTCTTCACTTCGCCGTCTGCCGGCACGCGGTTGACGTGCACATCGAAGACGTTGAGGAAGACGGAAACGCGGGTCACGGTTGCGGCGTCGCACAAGGCATCGCCCGTCGGTGCATCGGCGGTGCCTTTGCAGTCGTCAAGTTCCGGCGGCAGCGCGACCTGCTGGATCAGGGAAACAATGCCATCCGCCGGGCTGACAATAAGGCCCTGGCGCACAGGCGTGATGCGGTGCGGGTTGCGGAAGAAATAAACGCACCACATGGTGAGGATGAGGCCGATCCAGCCAAGCGAGGTGGCGACAAGGGAAAGGCACAAGGCGACCACGGCAAAAATGCCGATGAAGGGATAGCCGGCCGGGTGAATCGGCACAATAAGCACCTTCTTGATCAGCGCCAGTAAGTCGTTCATAGGTCCCTCGAGGTTTGTTTCTTTTATTATTGATAACCCGGCTTTTGCGGGCAGCGTATTCTGCCCCGTCACGGGCAGGAAACAAGCCTTAATTTATTGCCATAATGTGCGGTGCTGGACAGGCAGGGGCGTAGTTTTGTACCCTCACGGGCATGACGAACAAAATCACATCGGTTTCGGTTTTCTGCGGCACGGCGACGGCGATCGACGAGGCGCATAATATTGCCGCCCGCCGCTTCGGCGAGATACTGGCAGCAGAGCGCGTGATGCTGGTCTACGGCGGGGCGGAGCTTGGCACCATGGGTCAGGTGGCCAATGCCTGTTTTAAACATGGCGGCCATGTCATCGGCATCATCCCCGACTTCCAGATCGACAAAGAAAAACTCAATCCGCAAATGACGGAAACCCATATCGTCGAAACCATGCATGACCGCAAAAGGCTGATGACGGACCAAGGCGACGGTTTTGTCGTGCTGCCGGGCGGCTTCGGCACGCTGGAGGAAGCCTTCGAGGTGCTGACCTGGAAATACATCGGCCTGCATACAAAGCCCGTGGTGTTTCTGGATACCGCAGGCTTTTACCAGCCGCTGGTTTCAATGGTGGAGCATATGGTGCAGCAGGGGTTTTCAAAGCCCTGGCACCGCCAACTGTTTA
>JBBQWK010000101.1:0-6365 GCA_038210695.1 Alphaproteobacteria bacterium | reverse complement strand
CTTGTTGAAGCATGTCATGGCGAGAACCGAGTCTGGCTTGTCGATTGTTTCTTCTGTGACGTTGATGTCAGCAGCAACCTTGGCTTGCGCCTTTTTCTGCATGGCGTCGAGGACCTGCGGGTTGCAGCCTGGAACCGCCTGTGCGTAGGCATTACAACTTACAAAAACGATGCAAGCGAGCGACAAGAAAGACAAAAGGACACGGTTGATCATGGCTCGGACCCCATACTCTGCATATATTCTTCATTTTAACAAAATTTGACCCAATTGTCTTGACCTAATGATACAATCAGCACTAACTCTTTTAAAAGCTTAAGAAATCCGGAGTTTCGGGATTATGCGTATTGTTGGTGGAAGTTTGCGGGGGCGCAACCTTGCGAGTCCAAGTGGCCTGACAACACGGCCGACAGGCGACCGCGTGCGGGAAGCGATCTTCAATATCCTCAACCACGCATCATGGATGCCGCAAGGGCATCTGGACGGGGCGCAAGTCATGGATGTTTTTGCGGGAACCGGCGCGATGGGCCTTGAAGCCATTTCGCAGGGCGCTGCCCATGCCGTATTTATAGAACGCGACCATGCCGCCGCTAAATGCTGCCAGCTGAACATCGATACCTTTAAAGTGGGCGACTGCAGCCTGCTGATGAAGTTCGACGCGCTGCACCCTGTGCCGCGTCCTTTATATATAGAGCCGCGCAATCTGGTCTTTTTAGACCCTCCGTACGGCAAGAATATGGGAGAGCAGACGCTGAAAGCCCTGCAAACCAAAGGTTGGCTGGCAGAAAATGCCGTTTGTGTGCTCGAAATGGCAAAAAAACAGCCAGAAAACTCTATTTCGGGCTTTAAACAGCATGATGAACGCGATTACGGGGTGGCTAGAGTCAGATTTTTGGAGTTTGTAGGTTTAGAAACCCCGGAAAATGAAAAAGGAGACACAAAGATTTAAAAAGCCGTGAGGCTATAAATTCTTGTGTCTCCCGTTCAGTCCAATACCCAAGATTATGTTTAGTTCCTGTTATTCGACCTTTATCTCGTTAATCATCGCCAGCAGTTCCGTCTGCAGCCTGGCGCGGTCGTCGGCCAGCTTTTGCTTGGCGGCATCGATCTTGCCGATCTGGTCTTCCTGCGTGTTCAGCTTTTCAAGGTAGCGCTGCTGCACATCCGATTTGCCGTTCAGGCTTTTCAGGTTTTCGCGGACGCGCGCCTGATCTTCAAAAATCACGTTGCGCTGGTTGTCGAGCGCATATGATTTTTGGTCCAACGCATCCATCTCGCGGCGCTTGGCGGCGAGCTTTTCAAAAACCTTGCGGGTGACGTCGTCCAGCTTCCCGGCCGTCGTGGCATAAGCATCCAGCTGGCCTGCAGCCATGCCGTCGATGCTATAGGCCTGCCAGGCTTTATTTTCCAGCACGACCGGCACGGTTTTCACCTCACCCGCCTTCAACTCGACGCGGATGCGGTAACGCTCGCCGGAAACCTCGACCTCTTTCGGGTCGGGCGTGACGATCTGGTAGTCGCCCGTTTTCGGATGTTCGAGGATGACAGTGCGGTCTTCCTTGGCAGGGGCCTTCACTGTATAGGTCGTTTCCATGCGGTTCTTGACCGCAACGCGCAGCACGCCGCCCGCAATTGTCATGCGGTCTTCGCTGCTGGCGCTTTTATCGGTGCGGCTGATGGTGGTTTTGGAATCGAGAGCATAGCTGACCATGCGCTTTTCACCCTGCCCCATCACCGGCACTTGCGCGTCGCCCACAAAAGCCGTGCCTTTCAACAAGGCAGATTCTTCGTACAGCGTCAGCACGCCGGGCGGAAGACCTGTATCACCGTCATTCTGGATTTCAACGGCGGCGAGGGGATGGGTCGGATGCGTTTCGGGCTGATAGAGCGATACGCGCTCCATCGGTACTTCGCGCGACAAGAACGGCAGCATCATCGACTGGCCGGATTTTAAATCGAAACGGTCGGGGAAGCGAAACAGCACTTGCGTGGTGGCTTCGGAACTTTGCGCTGCATTCGCGGCAGCGGCTACCGTATCCATGCTGGGCGGCGCTTCGGGTTCCGCCACAGCCATATCGGAAGCTGCGCCATCCATGGCCATCATCGCCATGGGCGCCGCTGCGGGCGCTGGGCTGCCGGCCATCGCGGATTTTGCGCGCGCCATCGCCATACCACCCTTGCCACCAATCATGCCCATGCGCATCGGGCCGCCGGGCGCGCCGCCGTTGCTACCCATTTTTTGTTCTTCGGGGGCAGACTCTTCCTGCCCTGCCGTTGCCGTGGTGCCTTCATCCATGCGCGGCATGACACGGCCAAAGACCTGCACCGGAATTTCCGGGCGGCTGACATAGTAGGATTGATAGAGGCTTTGACGGAAGGTGACGGGATTGCCGGAGACAAGGGTCAGGTCAACCTTGTTCCAGTCGGACGCCGTCATGTTTTCAATCACCGCCCAGCCCTGCAGCAGGCCTTTTTTCTCGCCGGCTTCGGGCACGACCATGCGGTAGGCCGTCTTCCACAAAGGTGCATCGACAACATAGGACAGAGTCACATCGCGCTCCCCATCGCCGAGAAGGTTAACGGAGAGAAGGCGGCGCTCCGCCGTGCCGTTCTCGCGGATGCTGTCGAGCGCGCGGGCAATTTCGGTGCGGATTTTCGCGTCGTCAAAAGCGATGGAATTCAAATCTTCCATGATCGCCGATTTAATGCCGTCATCCGTCATGAGCGAGATACGGTTGCGGGTGACGGTTTTGTCCTGCCCCAGTGAAATTTCTTCGGACACCACCTGCAGCAGTTTGCCGGTGGCATCGATATCCTTGCCCTTGATTGTCACCAGCGCGCCCTGATAGGCGTTGAGCAGCGTCATGGGATTGGACAGCTGATCTTGCGAAAACGGCAGGTCCTTGAAGACCTGCTGCAGCGGCTGCTTGCCCGGCAGCGTCACGCCGCCGAGGCGGCCTTTTTTATCAAAGACGATGAGGCTTTTGAGAATGTCATCCACCTGCTCTAGCCGGACGGGGAATTCCAGCTTGGTATTGCCGTCGACATGCGCCTTGTGTTCAAAATTCGCAAGACCCGATGTGGACAGGATAACGCTGTTCACAGGCATATCCTCCGCGAAGGCGGCGGTGCAAATGGCTAGCGCGCTGGTCATGAGCGCGGCGATAAAAACTTTTTTCATGGCAAATCATCCCCTTTAAAAACTGGCCACATAAGTATAGCCGTTTCAAACAGGGATTAGTCTACTGGCAAAGCGTTAAGAAGAAGCAGGCATAAAAAAGATAAGCCGCGAGCAGGATTCGGTAAACCACGAAGGGCATGAGACCGAAGCGTTTCAGCCAGCCGATCATGAAATAAATCGCGGCAAGGCCGAAGACGAAGCACAAGGCCGCGGCTTCGAGCCCTTCGTGCAGCATGCCCGGGTTGCCGGATTTATATAATTCGTAAAAGCTGAGCAGCGCTGCCGCCGCCGTTGCCGGCATGCCGAGCAGAAAGGAAAACCGCGCCGAATCAACGCGTTTGAAATTCATGAAGCGCGCCGCCGTCATGGTGATGCCGGAGCGGCTCACCCCTGGCAGCATGGCGGGCAGCGCCTGAACAAAGCCGATAATGAGCGCATCGCGCAGGCGCAAATCGGGCAGTGTTTTTTCGTCCCTGCCCTTCACATCGGCCACGCCCATAAGGACGCCGAAAATCAGCGTCGTCGCGGCGATCAGCTGGACGGAGCGCAAGGCCACTTTCGCGGCCTCGTTATGCTCCGTCAAATAATGAACGGCGAAGCCGAAGACGAGCGCAGGGATGGTCGCGAGGGCGATGTAAATACCAAGGCGGCGGGCGTCTTTCCGCAACGGGTCGTTAAACCGGATAAAGGACATGGCGATATCGAAAACATCGCGGCGGTAGTACACAAGGGCGGCGCAAAGGGTGCCAAGATGCATGGCGGCATCAATAATCTGGCCCTGATCCTGCTCCCCCAGCAGCTTCGGCGCGAGGGCCAAATGGGCGCTGGAGCTGACCGGAAGGAACTCGGTCAGGCCTTGGATGATTGACAGAACAAGGATGTAAAGGTGCGACATAGGGATGTTTTTGAGCCTTTTATCCCCTAATATCAAGCAATATCAATTATTTACATAACAATCTATTGCCCGTTTCCTCTTCCCGGCGTATAGTGGCGGCGGGTAGTGAAGAACTAAACTTTTCAGGGAGTTTCGATACCCGATGTCGCTCTTCAAGAAAATCATGCACAGCCTTGGCTTTCGCTGCGCCGTCTCGGTCTCTCTCGGCCTTGCGACGGTTGCGATCATCACCATGGGCCTGATTGTGGTCAGCGGCGCCGACCTGCCGGCGGAACAGGCGACCACCGTGCCTTCCCTGCGCTTTGCCGAAGACGAACAAATGCTGAAAGATCTGTCGACCAAAATCATGCGCGATTCGGACAGCCGCAACCTTGCGGATATCGAACCCGCTGCCGGCGGAGATACTGTCGCGGATGAAAACCTGCTCGCCCCGCCCCAGAAGGTCATGGGCACAGAAATCTTCGGCCCGCAAAAGCCGGACAGTCTGACCAACCTCGGTCATTAATTCCGTTTATTTCTTGAACCAGTCGACGATGCGCTGCTTCACGGGCTGCGCTGCGGGTGCAAGATTGCGCTTGGCGGCATCTTCGTACAACTTGCGGAAAGCTTCGGTCTTAAAAATAAATGGCTGGTTCAAAAAGCCTGCCATCACATTTTTGCGCGCGGGTCCATACACCAGCTCCGGCACATGAGCATATTCCTTGCGGATATTATCGTCATAGGCTTTGAATGCCGCCGGCGCAGCGCCCAAAATCGCGAGGTCGCAGTCCGTCATGATGCATTCGGGCAGGGTGCGGGCTTCTTTATGATGCGCGGTCAAGTCAATCAGCGCCGCCACATCACGCGCAATATCATCGCCAAGGCCGAATTTTTTGGCATCCGCCAAAAACCAGTCACGGCTCAAGGCTTCGTTATCCTTGGCCTTCGCATCGTAAACGGCATCGTGATACCAGAGGGCAAGTTCGATCACGTCAAACATTTTTGCGGCTTCAACCGGCGTCATCATGCCCAGCTCGCCGCTTTCCTGCAGCGCTGTTTTTGCCCAGTCGAGCTTTTCGAGCACATCGGCAAGATGCGCCGCCGAATGATAGTGGCGGGAGGGCGCGGAATAAGCGGCCAGCAGCTTGGCCGCAGAATCATCAAGGCCCGGCGACGATGCGCCGAGCCTTGAGAGAAGCTGCTGGAACCGCGCTTGCAAGATTACCTTGCGGCGCGGGTGAGGAGGTCAAGGCAGGCCATGCGCACGGCAACGCCCATTTCAACCTGCAGCGTAATCAGGCTGCGTGTCGGGTCATCCGCAATCGCGGCCTCAATTTCAACACCGCGGTTCATGGGGCCGGGGTGCAGCACGACAGCGCCTTCATTGGCGAAGGCCAGACGCTCGGCGGTAAGGCCGAACTTTTCAAAGTATTGCGCTTCGGTGAAAGACAATTCTTTCTGCAGGCGCTCTTTCTGGATGCGAAGGACCATAACGGCGTCAGCGCCCTCGAGGCCTTTTTTCACATCCTGCGTGCCGCCGGCGGACAGCGGCATCAGCTCGCCGGGTCCGAGGCATTTCACGTTGACGCCCATCTTCTTGAACAGCTGCTGGTTGGAATGTGCAACGCGGCTATGCAGAATATCACCGCAGATGGTGACGGTGAGGCCTTCGAGACGGCCGAAGTGGCGGCGCAGTGTTAAAGCATCGAGCAACGCTTGTGTCGGATGTTCGCGGGTGCCGTCGCCGGCGTTGAGGACGGGGCAATCCATGTATTGCGCTGCGACCTGCGCCGAATTTTCTTCCGCGTGGCGGATGACGAACAGGTCGGGACGCATTGCGTTGACGGTCTTCAGCGTATCAATAAAGCTTTCGCCCTTTTTAATGCTGGAGCCTTCGGTTGTGAGGTTGACGACATCGGCGCCAAGGCGCTTCGCCGCCATTTCAAACGACAGGCGCGTACGCGTCGAATTTTCGAGGAACATGTTGACCATGACGAGGCCCTTGAGCAGCGCATTGGTCTGCGACTTGCGGCGGTTCTGCACGACGTAGTATTCGGCAAGATCCAGAATCGCGTTGATATCGGAAACCGACAGGGTTTCGATGGAAAGAATGTGCTGCCGTTCGATGGCGAGGCGCGAAACGTGGGTCTTCTTTTCGGTGGCGGCGGCGGTCATGATACGATTCCTTTGCTGCGAAGGTTTGCGATGTCATTGGCGGAAAGATGGAGTTCGTCTTGAAGAATGTCGTCGGTGTCCTGCCCGAGCGTCGGCGGGGCGTGGCGGTAGGAAACGGGGCTTGCGGAAAATCGAAGC
>JBBQWK010000100.1:0-6403 GCA_038210695.1 Alphaproteobacteria bacterium | reverse complement strand
AGCTGGAGTTTGAACTTGCGGCGGCTTTACGTGAAGAAGGCTATGCGATATGGCAGGCGTGAGTGGAACCAAATCAATTATGTTCCGTTGGCGTAGGATTTAAGGATAAATTTATTAATTTTCTCAACCCTATCAGGTCTTGAATACCATGATTTTCCGCTGGGTCCCCCGCTTGATTGTCACTGGATTCATCGTCCAGCTTGCAGCCTGCGCGCCGGTGCCGGATGCCCATAAAATTATTGCCGAGGCGGAAGCCCGCGCCGTGCCCGCCATTGTCGTCGCGCCGCAAGGCCCCTTGAGCGCCGATAAAAGCCGTCAGCTGCTCACCCGCCTTGGCGTCAGCGACGCGTTGCAGCATCAGCTATCGATCGAGCAGGCACTGGCGGATATGCCGGTTCTATCCGGCAACTCCACAAAGGTGCTGGAGGACGGGACGGCAACCTTCCGCGCTATGTTCCGCGACATGAATGCTGCGAAAAAATACATTAACCTCGAATATTTTATTTTCGAAGATGTGGAATCGGACGGCCAGCACTTGAGCAATCTTTTGATCGCCAAACATCGCCAAGGCGTCAAGGTGCGCGTGCTCTATGACAGCTTCGGCTCCAGCAGCACGGATGTGGCGGTTTTCGACCGGTTGAAAAAAGCCGGCATCAAGGTTTTGCAGTTCAACCCGCTCAACCCCCTGCTGTCGCGCGGCGGCTATGCGCCCAACAGCCGCGATCACCGCAAAATTCTGATCGTTGACGGCAAGGTCGCGATTGTGGGCGGCGTCAACCTCAGCACGACCTACCAGTCATCGCCCGGCAAATCTTCCGGCCCTCCCGGCGGCTCCGCAGCCTTCTGGCACGATACCGACCTTGAGCTTCGCGGGCCGATCGTCAACGAGCTTGAAGCGCTCTACCTGCAGCAGTGGGAAAAACAGGACGGGCCGGAGTTGCACGGTGCCCGCCACCTGGCACCCCTTGGCGCGCAGGGCCGGGAGATTCTGCACATCATGGGCAGCACGCCCGACAACAAAGTGCCGCTGTATTACACAACGCTGCTCTCCGCCATGCGTCAGGCGCAGGACCGCATCTGGCTAATGTCCGCCTATTTCGTGCCGACACGGCAGGAACTTGAAGACCTGGAAGATGCGGCGCGCCGTGGCATTGATGTGCGCCTGCTGCTGCCGGATGACAGCGATTCAAAAATGGCGCTTGTCATGCAGCATTCGCATTATTCCGATCTGCTGAAGGCGGGCATTAAAATTTACGAGAGCCACAACCAGATCCTGCATGCCAAGACGGCCGTGATTGACGGCGTCTGGTCGGTCGTCGGCTCATCGAACTTCGACCACCGCAGCGTCGTCTTCAACGACGAGGTGGATGTCGTCGTCCTCGGCAGGCCGACCGGAGCCAAACTGGAGAAGATATTCGAGCGGGATTTTGCCAAGGCGCATGTCATTACGCCGGAAAAATGGCGCCAGCGGCCCGCCTTCCAGAAACTGCGCGAAACCTTCGAGCCGATGTGGATCAATACCTTTAAATCCTCCCTGTAAACCGGCTCTTTACTGTAAATCACCCTCCCTTGTCGCGCCCCTTCGGGTTTGCTACAAATGGATATCCGCATTTCAGAAGGAACAACCATGTCCGTCCATATCCAGACGACGCTTGATGACGGCATTTTGACGCTGCGCATGGACAGGCCGGACAAAAAGAACGCCCTGACCGTTGATATGTATGACGCCATGGCCAAGGCGATCGAGGATGCGGATAAAAACCCCGCCGTGCGCGTGATTGTGATTACCGGCAGCAAGGATGTTTTCTGCGCCGGCAACGACCTGCAGGATTTTTTGAGCAACCCGCCATCTGGCCCGGACAGCCCGGTCATCAAATTCCTCAACACCATTGCCGCTGCAAAGCTGCCGATTGTGGCTGCCGTTAATGGTATCGCGGTCGGCATTGGCACCACCATGCTGCTGCATTGCGATTTTGTTTATATTGCCGACACCGCGACGCTATCGCTGCCCTTCGTTGATTTGGGTCTGGTGCCGGAAGCGGCCGCCAGCATGCTGCTGCCCCGCCTTGCCGGCCACCAGCGCGCCGCGGAACTGCTGATGCTGGGGGAGCCCTTCAAGCCCGCCCTCGCCGTCGAGATCGGCCTTGCCAATGCCGTCTGCAAGCCCGAAGACCTTGAGGCGACCGCGATGAAGACCGCCAAAAAGCTTGCCGCCAAGCCGCGCAACGCGCTGCTGCACACCAAACAACTGCTGCGCCGAGATTTTGAAACCGTCGCCCAGCGCATCGAGGAAGAAAACCGCATCTTCAAAGACTGTCTCGCCTCCCCCGACGCCAAGGAAGCCCTGCAGGCCTTCAGGGAAAAACGGAAACCGAAGTTTTCGTGATAATTTAATGCTATTTGCTTTCGCTCAAGCGATAACCGATACCAGGTTCCGTGAAGATATATTCCGGCCTTAAAGGGTCGTCGGAAATTTTTTGTCGCAGACGCTGGATGTAAATGCGCAAGTAATGATCATTCTGCTCGGCGTTCCTTCCCCACACTTCCTTTAGCAGTTCACCGTGCGTTACAACCTGCCCGGACTTGCGCGCCAGAAGCGATATAAGATCGTATTCGGTTGGCGTTAAGTGTATTTCACTGCCGCGCAATATTGTTTTACGGCGCGCAAGATCTATCGCCAGTTCTTTGTATGAATACGTCATTTCCGCAGGCTGTTCGCGACGGGTGGCGTGGCGTAGGGCGACGTTGATGCGCGCCAGTAATTCATGCGTTCCGAACGGCTTCGTCAGATAATCATCCGCTCCAAGTTCAAGCGCCTCCACCTTCTCCTGTTCCTGATCGCGGGCGGAAAGCACGATGATCGGCACGCGGCTCCATTCCCGTAGCTTGCGGATGACTTCCTTTCCGTCGGTGTCCGGCAGGCCGAGGTCAAGAATAATGACGTCGGGCGGCTGGGCAGAGGTAAGCTTCAACGCTTCGCGGCCGGAGCTTACGGTTTCGACGTTATAAGCCTGCGCTTCAAGCGCCGCCTCCAGAAAACGGCTGATCTCCCGTTCGTCCTCTACAATCACGATACGCGCCTTGTTAACCATGTGCCGGCTCCTGCGCCTGTTGCAGTGTGAGTGACTGCGGAAATTCCACGACAAACCTGCAACCCCCTTCCGCCCTGTTTTGCGCGTAGATGCGGCCCTGATGCGCCAGCGCGATCGCCTGACATATCGCAAGGCCAAGGCCCACACCCTTCGGCTTCCCCTCGGATGGCAGGCTGACAAATTTATTGAATATATTTTTCTCACTGCCAGCAGGAATACCGGGTCCGTTATCCGACACCGCAATGCAAAAGCTGCCTTCGCGTAAATAGGCCTTAAGTTCAATCCCCGTATTCGCAGGGGTATGGCGCGACGCATTTTCGAGCAAATTTTGCATCAGCTGACTGGTCAACAACCCATCCATGCGTACAAAGGGTAAATCTTTTTCAACATTCAAAGACAATTTGTGTTGGCGCAGGCTTTCACGGCAGGCGGCAACGGCGCTGCCAATAATTTCTGCGGGGTCATATGCCATCATATTCAACCTTATCTGCCCTCCTTCCATGCGCGTGATATCGAGAAGGTTGCTGACGATTCTTGCAAGCCTACGCGATTCTTGCTGTATCGACATAAGCAACGGATCCTGCGGGAGTTTTTCAAGCAGTGTTTCCGCCGAGCCTGAAATAGCAGCGAGCGGGCTACGGAGGTCATGGGAAATGGAACTGAGGAGGATATTGCGGGTCTTTTCTGTTTCTGCCCAGATTTTAGATTGTTCGGCTTGCCGCGCCTTTTCGGCCCCCTCCATCATGGAAGCGAAAAGCGCGATGCACGTTTCCAGCACTTTTTTCCTGTCGCCAGACGCAGGAAGAGCCACGTCAAATTCAACGTAACCGATAGTCCGCTGACTACCCACGATAGGCAAAGACGTCGATGAAATGGCGATAGGTATTTCAATGATGGAGCCGGCAAGGACAATCCGCACAGTACCTCCGGCGAGGATACGAAGATACTGCGACAATGCCTCAACCATTTCTTCTGTCGTTTTCGCGGCATTCAGGGCAGTCAGCAATTGATAAAGCGTGTGCGTTTCGCGCTCCCGGTTTTCCGCAAGCTGCACCTGAGTGTTGAGTTTTGTCGTCAGGGTAGAAATGACAATGCTGGCGAGAAACATCACCGCAAACGTGAGCCAGTAGGACGGATTGTAGACGTTGAATTGAAAAAGCGGCTCGATAAAGAAATAATTAAATGCGCTGACGCAAAGCAAAGAATATAAAACGGCAGGGCCGCGCCCCGTCCACACCGCCGTCGCCACCGTGCCGACGAGGAAAATCATGATGACGTCGGTTTCGGAAATAATCGGCCGCAGGTGATAGCACACGAAAGTCAGCGCAGCGACCAATGACGCGGCCATTGCATAGCGTACGATCTGTTTGCTCTTTCCCGACATCATGATTTTCAAGACCTGCCTGACACTTGGCGGCAGTATATTCCCATCCCCAGCTGTCGGGCAATAAATCGACGAAGCCCTTGTTATTAAAGCGCTAATCATATTAAGGCCTGTTTGCCTATCTCGATGACCCGCCCGACGGGCAGCTTGTAGAAATCGGTCGGCTCCGCCGCATGTTTGTTCAGCCAGATATAAATAATGTCCTGCCAGCCGGGCAGTCCGTAATGAGGGTTGGCACGCAGGACACGGCGGGAAATAAACAGGGACGTATTTTCCCATTCAAACCGTATGCCGCTGCCGGATGTGGCATTAAGCCGGATCAGCTGCTCCTGCACATCCGGATATTCCTGAAACCCGAAGCGCAGAAGAACGGTGCTGAATTCATGGTTCAGATGGTTAATAACGGCGCGGCCAACTTCAGCAATATAAGGCACGGATTCAATTTTAACGGTCAGAATGATATTGCGCTCATGCACATTTCCGTTATGGCGGATATTTTGCAGCAACGCGGCGGGCGTCCGGTTGGGATCGGCTGCGAAAAAAACAGCGGTACCCAGGGCCCTGTTCAGGCCCGGGTAAAGGGTTTTGTATTCGCGAATGATTTTTTCTAGCTGCATTTCACGCTTGCGGGCGCGGCTGTTTAAAATGAAGGTGCCTTTGATCCACGTCCACATCACAACCATGATGGAGCCTGCGAGTGCCAGCGGCATCCAACCCCCTTCCAGCACTTTCAGCATGTTCGACGACAGGAAGACCATATCAATCGCGAAGAAAGGGCTGACAAGCGCCAGCGCCGCCCATAGCGGCCATTCCCACAACTGCCAGACAATAAAAAATGTCATGACGGCTGTAATTACCATCGTGCCGGTGACGCTAATACCATAGGCTGCCGCCATAGCGCTTGATGATTTGAACAGCAGGACGAGGATGATGACGCCAGCCATCAATAGCCAGTTCACCGCCGGCAGGTAAATTTGGCCCGAATGCTGTGCGGAGGTGTGGCAAATCTCCATACGCGGCAGCAAACCAAGGTTAATCGCCTGCCGCGTGAGGGAATAAGCCCCGGTAATCACAGCCTGGCTTGCGATGATGGTGGCGAAAGTCGTAATCGCCACGAGCGGCAGCATCCAAAAATCCGAAACCATCTTGAAAAAAGGGTTATCAAGAGTCGACGGGTCATGCATGACAAGCGCGCCCTGCCCGAGATAGTTGAGCGCAAGGCAGGGGAAGACAAACCACAACCACGCCAGCTGAATGGGCTTTCTGCCGAAATGCCCAAGGTCTGCATAAAGCGCTTCCGCCCCCGTCACAGCCAGAAAGATTGACCCCAAAACAATAAACGAGGCGCTGCCGTGACCCACAAGAAATAGCACGGCGTGGTGCGGGCTGATGGCGGAGAGAATAGCAGGATATTCCAGGATATGCTGTGCGCCCGTGAGCGCCAACACCCCGAACCAAACTAGCGTTATAGGCCCAAAAAGGGATGAAACCTTGGCGGTGCCCTTCGACTGGAAATAAAACAGAGCCACAATAATTGCCAGCGTGATGGGAATGACATAGGGCTTGAAGGCCGGCGTCACGACCTCGAGACCCTCGACAGACGAGAGTACGGAAAGCGCCGGCGTCAACAACCCATCCCCGTAGAACAAGGCCGCCCCCGCCATGCCGAGGAATAGAAATACCGTCGTGTTCCTGTAGATAATCGTGCGCGCTAGCGCCATCAGCGCCAGTGTCCCGCCCTCGCCATGGTTGTCGACTTTGAGGAGGATGCTGACATACTTTATTGTCACGATAATGATCAGCGACCACAAAATGAGCGACAGAATGCCAGCAACATCTGCGAAGGACATTGCCTGTCCGTCTGTTGCAACCGCGTGCAGCGACTCACGCAAGGCATAAATCGGGCTGGTGCCGATGTCGCCATAAA
>JBBQWK010000099.1:0-6424 GCA_038210695.1 Alphaproteobacteria bacterium | reverse complement strand
GTGCGCGTGCCGCCGTCGGCCTGGATCACGTCGCAATCGATCTGGATGGTGCGCTCGCCGAGTTTTTTCAGGTCCACCACCGAGCGCAGGGAGCGCCCGATCAGGCGCTGGATTTCCTGCGTGCGTCCGGATTGCTTGCCGCGCGCCGCTTCCCGGTCCATGCGGCTGCCGGTGGAGCGCGGCAGCATGCCGTATTCCGCCGTGACCCAGCCCTTGCCCTTGTTCTTCAGCCAGGGCGGCACGCGTTCTTCAACCGTTGCGGTGCAAAGCACATGGGTATTGCCAAAGCGCGTCATGCAGGAGCCTTCCGCATGGGCGGAAAAACCGGGTTCGAGAATGATTGTGCGAAGCTGGTCAGCCGCGCGGCCTGAGGGGCGCATGAGTTATCCTTTAAAATTAAAAATGTCGAAGCGCCTTAACGCTTCGGGCCATTGCCCGGCTTGGCTTTGGCGATCGCCTTGTCGATTTCGCGTGCGAAATCGGCCAGATTGTCGCGGAACTGTTCCAGCACGTCGAGCGGAACGGAGATATTGCCGCCTTTCAGCGCTTCGGTGGCCGTGGTGACTTTTTCAGCGACGTCATGAAAGACGTTCGCTGCGGAAGCGCCGTTGAAATGCTCGGGCGGCGCATCGCCTTTGCCACGGCGGGCCATGCGTTCCTGACGGGCGCGCTCGCGGCGCTGCTCCGAGGTCAGGCCGTCATCTGCCGTGCCTTCGCTTGCTTTGTTGGTATCGCGGCGCTTGTCGAAGAAAGACATGGTGTCTTCATCGGAATAGGTGCGCTTTTGCGTGGGGCCCGCAACATCGGCATAGGTCTGGCCGGAGCCGGCGTTTTTGCCGGCGGCGAGGTTGTCGATGCCCTTGTGGCCATATTTATCATAGGTCGCGCGCTTTACATCATCGGACAGCACAGCATCCGCTTCGGTCGCGAGCTTGAATTTTTCCATCGCGGCGGTTTTTTCTTCCGGCGACAGGGTTGTCTTGTTCTTCACCATGTCGGGGTGGTTCTTCATCGCGATACGCTGATAGGCCGTTTTAATCTCGGCCTTGGTCGCGGTTTTGGCTACGCCTAAAACTTCATAAAAATCGGGTTTCTGGGCCATGGCTCTGCTTCATCGATATGGTTGAACAGACTGTATATTTCTCTATGTCGGAGAATCCAGACTATAGAGAATTATTTCATTATGTCAATGCTGAATGTCCCGCCTGAATCTGTTGTTTTTTCAACGCTTTCACCCCAGTATTACAGCCATGATCGAAGACCTCAACGACCGCACCCGCCAGATCCTGAAACTCGTCGTCGACGCCTATGTCGCGACGGGGGAGCCTGTGGGGTCAATGGCGGTATCGCAAAAGCTGGGCATGAAGCTTTCCCCCGCCACCATTCGCTCGGCCATGGCGGAGCTCGAAGACCGCGGGCTGCTCTATTCACCGCATACCTCGGCAGGGCGGCTGCCGACCGAAACCGGCCTGACCGTTTTTGTCGAAGGCCTGCTGGAGCTGGATAACCTGTCCGCGCCCGAGCGCCAGAAGATTGAACAGCGCATGGAGGCCACGCGCGGCAATTCGCTGACCGATATTCTGGAGCAGACCTCGTCTTTCCTCTCCGGCCTGTCATCCTGCGCGGGGCTGGTCTTTGCGCCGAAATCGGAAACGCCGGTGAAGCAGGTGGAATTTGTGCTCTTAAGCCCCGGCCGCGCCCTTGCCGTGCTTGTCTCCGCCAATGGCGCGGTGGAGAACCGCATTCTGGAAGTGCCGCTGAACGTGACCGCGACGGAGCTGATGCGCGCCGGCAATTACCTCAATTCCCGCATCGCCGAAAAAACCTTGAAGGAAGCGGCTGATTTTGTAACGGCGGAACTCGCGCGTGACAAAACAACGCTGGATGTGTTGACGGCCAAGGTCGTCGCCTCCGGCATTGCCAGCCTTGCGCCGCAGGCGGCAGGCGGGCATTTGTTTATTAAAGGACAGGCGAATTTGCTGGAGGATGTCACCGCGCTTGAAGACCTCGAGCGTATCCGCACGCTGTTCGAGGCGCTCGAGGCCAAGGAAACCATGCTGAAGCTGCTGCAGGCTACCACCACCGGCGACGGCGTAAAAATTTTCATCGGCGCGGAGAACAAGCTGTTCTCCCACTCCGGCGCCTCCCTCATCATCGCACCCTATAAGAACGCCGAAGCCAAAGTCGTCGGCGCCATCGGCGTCATCGGCCCCACCCGCCTCAACTACGGCAAGGTTATTCCGGTGGTAAATTACACGTCGCAGCTGATCGGGCGGATTTTGGATTGATAATGAGCTGCCAATCTCTTTCACGCCCTGCGCGGCTTGGCATTCTGTTCGCGGTTGCGGCTGTCTGCTTTATCGGTACGTTTATGGTGCCGCCTGTCGCGCAAGACCTCGCCTATCATGACTTTGCGGATAAGCGCGGCTGGCTGGGCATTCCCAATTTCGGCGATGTGACGGGCAACCTTGCTTTCGCCGTCGTCGGCATCTGGGGCATTTCCGCGACTTTTCAAAAACGTGCCGGCCTTTCCGCTGCGGATTTCAAATTATGGCTGCTGCTGTTTATCGGCGTGTTTCTGGTCGCCTTCGGCTCCGGCTATTACCACCTTGCGCCTGACAACCATACGCTGGTCTGGGACAGGCTGCCGATGACGGTTGCCTTCATGTCGCTATTCTCCATCGTCATCCGCGAACGGGTCAGCGAGACATGGGGCGTGCGGCTTTTCCCCTTCTTCCTTGCCGCCGGATTATTCAGCGTCTGGTACTGGAATTACACCGAAGCGCTGGAACAGGGCGACCTCCGCCCCTATGCGCTGGTGCAGTTTTTCCCCATTGTGGCGATTTTATTGATGATCGCGCTGTTCCCCGCACGTGAGCCACGAGCGACGCGTTACCTGTTCCTGACTCTCGGCTGGTACGTGGTGGCAAAACTGCTGGAACATTTCGACCCGGAAGTGTTTCACCTGCTGGGCGATACCGTCAGCGGCCATACGATCAAGCATATCGCCGCCGCCGTTGGCGTTGCTTATATGATCCCGTACATGAAGACCAAATAACTATTCGAACGGGTTCAACAGCTGGCCGACAACTACGGCAAGGTCATTCCGGTGGTGATTTATGCGTCGCAGTAATCGGGCGGATTTTGGATTTACTATAGATAGCCATCCATTATTAATTTCCTCTACAGAAATCATATTTATCTAGGCGCTGATACAAAAGCGGACCACTTATATGAGCGCCAGAAATGTAATCGTCTACGTTCTTAATCCAAGCTAACATTTTAGGAATTTCAAATTCTGAAACTGGATCATTTGTTCGTGTCAGTACTACTGACTTAACAAAAAAACCCTTTCCAAAGACGTCTTCGAAATTAACTTTATTCGCGCATTTCCTCGAGCCTATGTTTTTGTTTTCTTTGGCCGCGCAGTCGTTATTGTTTGATAATTCCTCGACTGTCTTAGGATCTTGCATATCCCTGAAATAAACAAATCTTGGTAACTCCGATACGGGCAAGTTGTATACTTGATTTTTGGGGTCTTTCAAATGCAAGAAGACTATCTCAGCCTCACCCTGCCACGCTTGAAGCGCAAAAACCTTTCCGCCTGAACCCAAATCTATTACGACAGCTTCACCTTTAGTGACCTGATAGCTAGTACCACCCTGTTCAGGCAAAATGCTTTTCTCAGTATGCTTAACCGCCTCTTTTACAGCCGAACCAACCCTGTCCCCCTCCGGCGTCTCAATCGTCACGGTCATTTTGTAACGCAAGGTTTCGTCGTGGGAGATGATGCCTGCGCAGGCGGAGACAGTAATAAGGCTCGCGAACAAAATTGCGGCGAGCGCGGTGATGGATTTTCTATTCATTATAATACTGACCATATACGAAATGCCCTTTTCGATTGTTTTTGCGGCGCTTTAAATTGGCGCTTACATGCTAGGCGAATTCAGGGGTCTGTCAATATAGTCGAAGCACCGCTAACTCTCCGCCCCAAGGTTTTGAACAATAAGGCAAAATGGGCTGTTGACTCACATAGCACCCTCCTCTATTAATATGAAAATCTTAAATTTTCTCGTAGGAGTCGCACCCCATGGCCGATGAACAGCCCCCTGGCAAGAATCCCGATGACAAAGTGCCGCCTGCCAATGGTACGGATGGCGATGATGCGCATGCGAAGCGCATGAGTGAATTGTTCGGCGATCTGGATGAAGATGACGCGGGCAATGCCAAGGTCGACACCATTGAATCGCTCCGCGCTGAGCGCGACGAGCTGCTGGGTCAGGTCGCCAAGCTTTCCTCCACTATCGGCCGTTCGCAGCAGGACAATTTGACGCTGTCGCGCCGGGTTGACGAAGGCAAGCAGCTGCTGGCGCGCAAAGAAGGCGCGTTCGAGGAAGAAAAGAAATTTGCCGCTGAAAAATTCATCAAGGACCTGATACCGGTGGTGGATACCTTCGAGCTGGGTCTTGCCGCCATCACGCCGAAGCAGCGCGCCGAAGACCCGAAGTTTGACAAGCTGGCGCAAGGCATGGAAAAAACCTTGAGCCAGCTGACCGCCGTTTTCAACAAATACGGCGTCAAACAAATCAACCCGCTGAACGAGCCGTTTGATTCCGAGAAGCATGAAGCGATTGCCATTCAGGACAAGCCGGGCGTCGAGCCCGAAACCGTCACCGCCGTCGCCCAGAAGGGCTACGAGCTGAACGGCCGCGTCATCCGCCACGCCAAGGTTGCGGTTTCGCCGTCGTAAGGCTGCTTGCTGCTTGCTGATTAAACTCTTTACCTTTTAAAGGGCAAAACCCTTGCCGCCCGCTGCCTTTTTCGCGGCAGGGTTCAGCGTATCGGCGATGTCGCTGATGCTGCGGGCACGCTGTTTGTCAGCCAGCATAGGGTCGGTATCGAGGATTTTTTCATAGGTGCTTAAAACAACCGCATCCGTTTCGGTGGCCTTCAATGCCTGAACAAAGGTGAAGACCAATGCGCGGGGGTCACGGTAATCGGTGTAGCGGTCTTCCTGACGCTCGCTGGCGATAAACCGCAGGGTTTCGGCTGCGTGACGGCGAGATTCCGGCAGGGAACTTTTGCCCGCGATGTGTGCCGCGATGCCGACGGCGGCCTCGATATACGTAATGGGTGAAGGCATATCATAAGCGGCCTTGCCGCCGGTTTTCAGCGGATAATGCGGTGCCATGGAGCTTTTGAATTCCACCATGCCGCCGGTCAGCGCGGCATCGTTGCCGTAAACCTGGAAGTGCTGCACGGTGGGCGACGTCTGACGTAGCGCGCGGTTGGTGGCGATTTTCGCAAAGGCCATCATGGCAGCGCCCGCAACGGCCGAGGTTGGCGCCAGAAGCGCGACATGGCCGATTTTTTCAAGATCATAGAGGCTGCGCACGAAGTCAAAATGCCGCGTGCTGATGTTGCCAAGGCATTCCAGCGCCCGCGCGCGAATGGTGTAGGAGGGTGAATGCTGCGAAATTTCCTGCAGGCTTGTGTGGAAATCGGTGCCGTCCGTCAGCCCGCGCACTTTATTGCTCTGGCGGTCCCAGTTGGTGTATTCGACGATGCCGGGTGTTTTTTCCACAAAGGTTGCAGCCTTGTTGAAAGCGTCGATGATGCCGTTTGATTCCGGCGTCAGGAAGTCGGCCTTTTCCGCGGTGGCGAAAATTTGCAGTATGCTTGCGCGCTGTTCGGGGTAAAGGTCTTGTTGCTCGGCCATGAAAGACTCCTGTTACAGACGCGCCGCGGGGAGTTGCGACGCGCAATTTGAAATTTTTAAAAACTGTCCTGCTGGTCGTGCTTGGCGATAGGCCTGATAGGCGGCGGCAATGTACGCGGGCAAGAGAACAGGCTATCGCCATTGGTATAATATGTCAAATAAAGATTTGTATTTCATTGAAATAACAGGTGTTTCACGCTCTTCCACCCAGACCGCGTTACAGGCTGCCCTTGAAAAAGCGGGTGGAAAAAGCCATTGTTAGTCGCTCCAAAGATAACAAGGCAGATAAGGGTTCAACGACAGCAATGACACAAGCCAATGACACGCCGCCCGAAGGCGACAACATTCCCGACGACATCGACCTCAACCTCGAGAATGTAACGCCCTTCGCCCCTGCCGATGCGCAGGCGAAAATCGCCGAGCTGGAAAAGAAGCTGGCCGAAACGAAAGATCAAGCCCTGCGCGCGCTCGCGGAAGCGGAGAACACGCGCCGCCGTGGCGAACGCGAACGTCAGGACACCGCCAAATTCGCGGTCGGCGCCTTTGCGAAAGATTTGCTGAACGTGGCAGACAACCTGCGCCGCGCGCTCAATTCCATCACGCCGGAAGCGCGGGAGAAAAACCCCGATCTTAAAAACATCTACATCGGCGTCGAGGCGACGGAGCGCGAACTGCTGCGCGCCTTTGACAACCAGAAAATCAAAA
>JBBQWK010000098.1:0-6427 GCA_038210695.1 Alphaproteobacteria bacterium | reverse complement strand
GGCCGAGGGCGATGATGATGGCACCGGTGAGCGTTGCGAGATCAACGATATGCGTCGGCTGGAATTCTTCCTGCGCGTACCAGAGAGCATCGCAAAGGATGAGCCGGCCTTCGGCATCGGTGTTGAGGATTTCAACCGTCTGGCCGGACATCGAGGTCACGATGTCGGACGGGCGGCAAGCGGTGCCGGAGGGCATGTTTTCAGCAATCGCGACGACGCCGACGGCATTGACCTTCGCGCCGCGCGCGGCGAGCGACTTCATAAGACCGGTCACGGCAGCGGCGCCCGCCATATCCCATTTCATGTCTTCCATGCCGGCGCTCGGCTTGATGGAGATGCCGCCGGTGTCAAAGGTCACGCCTTTGCCGACGAAGCAGATGTTGCGGTCGTGCTTGCCGGCGCCTTTGTATTCCATGGTCACAAGACGCGGCGGGCGGTGGCTGCCCTGACCCACGGCTTCCAGCGCGCCCATGCCTTTTTTGATGATTTCTTTTTCATCAAGAATTTTCACCTTGATGCCCAGCGGCGTCAGTTCCTTGCGGATGATCTGCGCGAAGCTTTCAGGGTACAGCACGTTCGGCACTTCGGAGACGAGGTCACGGGCGAGATAAACGCCGGCCGCAACTTTTTCCGCATCGGCAAAAGATTTTTTCGCCTTGGCCGGGTTTTCAACCGTGAAGCTTAACGTCTTTAGCGTCGGTTTCTTTTCCTTCGGTTCTTTCGTCAGGTATTTGTCAAAGCGGTAGGCGGAGAGCAGCGCGCCCTGCGCCATCTGCGCTGCAACTTCGGCGGCATCAACATTCTTTTTCACCGGCACATCGGCGAAAGCGACTTCGGCGCTGACCGCTTTTTTCTGGTTGAGGACGGCGACAAGGCCGGAGCCCAGCTTTTCAAAATCCTGCGCCTTCAGGTCATCCGTCTTGCCGAGGCCGATGAGCACGATGTGCTGGTTGGCAACGCCTTCCGCACCGGCCAGCACAATCGTCTGGCCTTTCTTGCCGGTGAACTGTTCGGCGGCGATGGCGCGCTTCAGGGCGCCCTTGGTTTTCTTGTCGAGCGCTTGCCCGGCTTCCAGCAATTTGCCCCCTTCGCTGGCAAAAGCGACAACGGCGTCTGTTTTAAGCGACTTGGACTCGAAGGAGATTTTCATGGCTGACCTGTTTTGTTTTCCTTTTTAGCGCGAAAAGGGTTAAAAAACCCTTGAGGCACCCTTATATTAGAGCCGAATATAAATGGCGGCACACGCTTATTCCACCGTAAGATATTAAAATGCTGATGACCCGCTACCTTATGAAGAATCTCCTCACAGCGACGGCGTTTATCGCGCTGACGCTCACCGCTGTCGTCTGGCTGACGCAGTCCCTGAAGATTCTGGAACTGGTGGCGAACTCGGATGCGCCCTTTGGCCTGTTTATCCGCATGGTGGCGCTGATGCTGCCGAAGTTTCTGGAAACTATCCTGCCTGTCTCCCTCGTGATCAGCGTGTTGTTCGTCTATAACCGGATGATTATGGATAACGAAATGGTTATCCTGCGCTCCTGCGGTTTTGACCAGCGCCGCCTTGCCCGTCCTGCGCTTTACATCGCCATGGTGTTCACGGTCATCGTGCTGGCGCTGGCGACTTATATCTCGCCCTTCTGCTTCGTCAAAATGCTGGCGACGCGGACGGCGGTTAAAACCCAGTATTCCGCGTTCCTGTTGCGGGAGGGGATTTTCAACACCTTCGGCGCGGACCTGACTGTTTACCTCCGCGCCCGCGACCAGAACGGCGACCTTGTCGGCCTTGTCATCCATGACACCCGCGAGAAGGACAAGCCGCCCGTCACCATTACCGCCAAGCGCGGGCAGCTGGTGATGAACGGCGATGTGCCTAACATCATCGTGTTTGACGGTATGCGCCAGCAGCTGGAAAAAGCCGGCACGCTGTCAAAGCTCTACTTCTCAAAATACATGATCGAGATCAACGGACTTGAAAGCAGTCCCAAGGCGCGCAACCTTGACCCCGCGGAGCGCACGCTGAGCCAGTTGTTGCATCCTGACTTCAGCGTCAAATACGACCGCGACCATGCGGAAAATTTTGTCGTTGAAACGCAGCAGCGGATTATCTCGCCCTTCAACACCCTCTCCTACTGCCTCGTCGCCATGGCGATTTTGCTGCTGGGGCCCTTCAACCGCCGCGGGCAGAGCCGCAAGGTCATGGTGGCGAGCATTATTGTCGCCGCGCTGATCATCGGCAACATGGCGATTGATAACCTGACAAAGCGGCATACCGGCCTTGCGCCCATCATGTACGTCTATACCTTCCTGCCCACACTTGCGGCGCTCTACGCGCTTGGCAGTAGCGGGGAGCAGAAGGTGCTGGGGCTTTTGCGGCTGATCAATGCGCGGGTCAACCGCAAGTGGACAGAAGGTGGCGCCGCATGATCACCAATTCCGCCACGCTTTTCCGCTATATTTCGATGCATTTCCTGCGCAATGTGTTTATCGCGGCGCTCATTTTGCTCGGCATTATTTTCGTCATCCACAGCGTGGAGCTGATGCGGCAGGCGGCGGAACGGCCGGATGTGTCGATGCGCATCATCCTTGAAATGTCGGCGCTGATCCTGCCGCAATATGCCCAGCGCATGCTGCCCTTCGCCGTGCTGTTCGGCGCCATTTACAGCTGCTGGAAGCTGAACCATACGCACGAACTGGTTGTCATCCGCGCCGCCGGCATTTCCGCCTGGCAGTTCCTGTCGCCGATGATTGCGGCGGCGCTGCTGTTCGGCGTTTTCGCGACCACTATTGTCAACCCCGTCTCCGCCATCCTCATCAGCAAATACAGCCAGATGGAGAATACCTACCTCAACGGCCGCAACAACCTGCTCTCCGTTTCCCTCACGGGCATCTGGCTGCGGCAACCGGTGGATGACGGCTACGCCATCGTCCATTCCGCAACCTTTGACCAGAAGCAATGGCTGCTGTCCGACGTCACGGTATTTTACTTCGACAAGGACGACGCCTTCAAAAAGCGCATCGACAGCCCGCTGGCCTACCTAAAGCCCGGCTACTGGGAAATCCGTCAGGCCAGCATTAACGAGCGCAACGGTGATATCCGTCAGGCGGAGATCGAAAAACTGCCGACGGAGCTGACCGGCCAGAAGCTGGAAGAATCCTTCGCCAACCCCGATACCATTTCCTTCTGGAGCCTGCCCGAATACATCCGCATTATGGAAGAAACCGGCTTTCCCGCGGTCAGCATGCACATCCAGCTGCAGTCTCTGCTCGCCAAACCCTTCCTGTTTATGGCCATGGTGCTGCTGGCTGCGACATTTTCGCTACGCCCCCCAAGATTCGGGGGCACAGGCTCTATGATTGCCTTGGGAGTCGCGGTCGGTTTCTTTATATTCTTCATGGAATCAATGCTTAACGCTTTCGGCATTTCACAGAAAATACCTGAGTATCTGGCAGCCTGGACACCGGCCGCCGTCAGTCTCCTTCTGGGAACCACCGCGCTGCTGCACCTTGAAGATGGCTAGAACGCAAATGCGGGGACTAAGGCCTTGGAATTAAGCATTAAGTAATTATATAACGCTAGGATAAATCGTAACGGCGAACCTCCGTTTCAAACGCGTAAGCGCCTTTTTAAGAAAGATTTCGGCTAATGTTTTCCGCAACCGGCAATTCCAAAACCAGACTGGCCCAGAAGTTTCTCGGCCTCACCCTTTGCGCCTTCCTTGTCATGGGCACCGCGTCCTGCGCGCATTCGGTCGACCAGAAAGACGGTTACAAATCCGGCATGCGCGACCCGATCGAGCCTTTCAACCGCGGCATCTTTGCGTTCAACAACGTTCTCGATATCGCGATCATCGAGCCGGTGGCGAAAGCCTACAACTTCCTGCTGCCGGGCTTCGTGCGCGACGGCGTGACCAACTTCATGCACAACCTGCGCTCGCCGCTCATCGTCGGCAACGAACTGCTGCAGGGTGACATTAAAGGCGCCGGCATTGCCACCGCCCGCTTCATCATCAACACCACCGCCGGCATCGGCGGCCTCGTCGACGTCGCGGCAGCGCAAGGCTTTGCGTATGAGCCTGAAGACTTCGGCCAGACGCTTGCCGTCTGGGGCCTGGATGACGGCTTCTACCTCGTCCTGCCCATCATCGGCCCGTCGTCCTTGCGCGATGGCGTCGGCCTTGCGGTTGACTCCTATGCAGACCCTGTCCGCATCGTTGCCGACAACACCGACAATGACTGGATCTATTACACCCGCGTCGGTCTCGAGGGTCTTGATACCCGCGCCCGCTACGTGAAAGCGGTTGAGGACCTTCGCCGCAACAGCCTTGATTACTACGCGGCCGTCCGTTCGGCCTATGCGCAGAAACGCCAGGCGCTGATCCGCGACGAAGCGGTTTCGCCCACGACCTATGATGCCAAGGGCAAAGCCAACGGCGGCGGCGCGGACTACAGCGCGCAGATCCCCAACTACTAAATTCTACTGAACGTATCCGGCGAAGAAAGTTAAGAGACAAGACATGAAAACCACCTCCTTCAAACTGCTGCTTGCCGGCCTTGGCCTGGCCCTGCTGCTCGGCATGCCGCAAGCCTCCTTCGCGAAGGGCCAGGGCGGCGATTCCGCCGCTGCGACCTTCGTGCAGAGCATGGGCAACGAAGCGCTGACGTCCCTCACCGACCGCAACATCTCCTCCGCCGACCGCGCGGCCCGCGTCCGCACGCTGCTGCGCAACAACTTCGACGTGCCGACCATCGCCCGCTTCGTGCTGGGCCGTGGCTGGAACACCGCGACGGAGGCGCAGAAAGCCGAATACCAGAAACTTTTCGAGGACATGATCGTCAAGACCTACACCAAGCGCTTCGCCGATTATTCCGGCCAGGCCTTCAAGGTCTCCAGCGCGTCGCCGACCGATAACGGTGACAGCATCGTCCGCAGCCAGATCATGCAGAATGACGGCCCGCCCGTGCAGGTCGACTGGCGCGTCCGCCCCAAGGGCGGCCACATGAAGGTCGTCGACGTTGTGGTCGAGCAGATCAGCATGAGCCAGACCCAGCGCTCCGATTTTGAATCAGTCATGGGCAGCAGCGGTGACGTGGAGGCGCTCTTAAGCTCCCTCCGCGCCCGTTCCTCTTCCTCCGGCGGCATGTCCAAAAAGCACTAAGCGTTAAAATTTAAAAAAAGCCCCGCAGTGATGCGGGGCTTTTTTTATTGTTTCTTTGGAGGACTCGTCACTGTCCATGTAGCTAGGTAGTCTGGATCAACGACTACTTCTCCTGTAGACCTTAATCGATATTCACCCGGATTTGCTTTTGATACCGCAAGCATATCCGGCGGTAACGAGTATTCCTCTCCCGCGCGTTTACCCATAAGTTTTAACAAAATTCCACTCGTATCGGCTTTTAAGACCTCACCCCAAAATTGCTCCTGCGATATGAAAGCATCATTCGCGTCAAGTCTGGTCAAGCCAACAAGCATCGTTTTACCGACAAGTCCTGCCGCCGCTTCAAGATCGAAAGCAGGCGGAAAACTTAAACTCTCCTCGTCATCGGACACGATTCCTGCCCTTTAAGACGCCCGCAACAAAGGCCGGTACTTGAAGCGGTGCGGCTGGTCGGCGTCTTCGCCGAAGCGGCGGCGGCGGTCTTTTTCGTAGTCCTGATAGTTGCCTTCGAAGAAGACGACCTGGCTGTCGCCCTCGAATGCCAGCATGTGGGTCGCAAGGCGGTCGAGGAACCAACGGTCGTGGGAGATGACCACGGCGCAGCCGGCGTAGTTTTCCAGCGCGTCTTCAAGCGCGCCGAGCGTTTCGGTATCAAGGTCGTTGGTCGGCTCATCGAGGAGCAGCAGGTTGGCAGGCTCTTTCAGCATTTTCGCGAGGTGGACGCGGTTGCGCTCACCGCCGGAAAGAATGCCGACTTTTTTCTGCTGGTCGGGGCCGCGGAAGCCGAAGCTGCCGCAATAGGCTCTAGTGTTCACTTCGCGCTTGCCGAGGTAGAAAATATCATTGCCGCCGGAAATTTCCTGCCAGACGTTATGATCGCCTTGCAGCGCATCGCGGCTCTGGTTGACGTAGCCAACCTTCACGGCTTCCGCGACATCGACCGTGCCGCTATCGGGCTTTTCATCGCCGATGATCATGCGGAACAGCGTGGTCTTGCCCGCGCCGTTGGGGCCGATGACGCCGACGATGCCGCCGGGCGGCAGCTTGAATTCGAGATCCTCGATCAACAGTCGGTCGCCATAGCCCTTCTTCAGGGCGGCGACCTCGATCACCACATTGCCCAGCCGCTCGCCATGGGGAATGACGATCTGGCTGTCGCTCGGGCGGCGCTTGTCGGCCGCCTCCAGCAGGTCCTGGAAGGCCTGGATGCGCGCCTTCGACTTGGTCTGGCGCGCCTTGGGGCTGGACGAAATCCACTCGCGCTCGCGCGA
>JBBQWK010000097.1:0-6427 GCA_038210695.1 Alphaproteobacteria bacterium | reverse complement strand
AGCATGCCTTTGAAGACGGCTACGACTGGGCGAAGACGAAGCCGGAATTTGTGCCGGTGCCGCCCCTCGGTCTCGCCTTCCTCTGCGAGCGCCCGATCGAGGGCAATCCGCTTGCGATGAAAATTTTGTCCACCCCAGCCGAAATCAAGCGGGCGATGGAGGCGGTCGACTGGGTGAATAACAATAACTTTGACCGCGACGACGCGCTGGATAACCTTGCGATCTGGCGCAAAAAACTTGACGCCCCGAAACCGCCAGTACCAAAACCGCCTGCCCCGAAACCGCCAAAACCTTAATCGAGGTCTTCCTCCACCGCTTTTGCCAGCGGCAGGTTCATGGCGTATTTGCGGCAATGCTCGAGGTACGCGGGTTCATGCATCACCAGCAGCGACACAACGCTGGACCACAGCCATGACGGCGCATCCAGTGATTTGCTGCGGTGTTTCTGCAGTTCGGTATTCCAGCCGGTGCGCTGCTCCAGCGTCATCTGCCGCGCATGCGCTTCGCCAATGACGGCGGCGTAGTAACGCGCAGCTTTAATGGCCTCTTCTGCCGTTAAATGCTCGATATCGATTTTCAAATCCTGCGGCATCAATTCGCGGATAAAGACCGGCTTGTCGAACAGCCTTGCCGCCACCATGCGGCGGCCAAGCGCGGGCGCCAGGTTGCGGGCACCTGTCGCCACGCGCTCCGCATTATCGCGCGGCATATCGGCCTTCGGGTCGCGCGGTGCGACCGCCTTGGCGGCTTCTTTAATGTCCACAAGGCAATATTCCGTTTTCGATTTCTTGCCCTTGCTGCGGATGCCGACGACAACGGCATAGCGCAGCAGCCCCAGCGAGCTGCAACCCTTGCGCCAGTAGGCGGCGTCCAGCACCTCGATCTTCGCATCATCGTCGCGGCTTTTGAGGGAGGTCACCAGCTTGCGTACATCTTCCTGCGCGAAAAGGGCGTCAATCCCTTTGCGCTCGTCCTTGGTGATCTTCCAGTATTTTTTGCCAAGGGGTATTTCGGGGCTGGCATCCTCTATGCGCTCTTTCGCCAGATGCCGCCATGAGCGTTTAGTCGCCTCATCCAGCGCGGCCTGAACGGAGGCGGGATTGGGAATTTCTATTTCCTCCCCTTCGTTGCTGGCCAGAAAGGCGGCTTCATAGCCGAGCATAATTTCCTCGATCATCCGCGCCGTCATCACGCCCGGCAGGTCTGAACTGCGGGCGGCGGAGGCAAGCGACAGGCTGAGGCGGATGAGGTCATGCGCGGGGTTGCCGATAACGGTCTGGTCGAGGTCGCGGATCTGCACATCAATCTTGCCGGCCTTGTTGGCGATAGGGCCGAGGTTGCCATGGTGGCAGTCGCCGCAGATCCAGACGGCGGGACCCTCCGGCAATGACTTGCCCTCCCCGCTTTCCAGCCATTCATAGAATTTTTCCGTACTGCCGCGCACATAGGCATGGGCGGAGCGCGCCATTTTAAGGTTGCGCCGCTCCGTCAGCAGTTTGCGGCGTTCTTCTTCAATAGCTTTGGTTTTGCTTTTGGTGATTTTTTTGCCGGATTTTGTTGCCATGATATTCCCTGTTCCCCATACCAACGCACCAGAGGCGCGGCGCAGGGAAAGAATAATTTTTGCGGGGGTATGGAACTAATCAGGGCTTCAGGTGAAAGGTGCCCTGCTGGAAGAAAGTTTCACCCAGCTGGCGGTGCACCATAGAAATGGTGAACTGGAAGTCGCCGCCGCCAAGGTCTTTGTGGATAACATGGGTTTTACCGGGCGACAGCCAGTGCGGCAGCGGAAGCACAAAACTGCCAAGCTGCCAGATATAGCGATAGCTTTCAAAATGCAGCTCGCCCTGCTGCGCCGAGACGGCGAGCTTCATGCCAAAGCCGCCGCCGACGCATTCCAGCATTTCGCCTTTTTTGCTTTCACGCTTGATGGAGGTGACGACATAGGGTTGGCGCGCAGGATAAAAATACGTGCGCTGCCATGAAACGCCGGAAACGCCCGCCTTCTTCGAGAGCGCAACTTCCATCGGCACCTCCCGCCCCGCCAGCGGCGTCAGCGGGTTCCCAATCACGCGGGTCAGCACCGCGAACAGCCAGCCCATGCGGGAGCGGCGGATGTCGTGCATGATTCCCTGATAGGTGATAACCGCGCCCTCGGCGGGCTCGGCGGCAAAGCGTTGCTGGATGTTGGGGTGCAGGTCAGACCACGCGGCACCCAGTTGATGCTTCAGGGTATTGTGCGCGTGGTCCTGCGGCGTTTGAAGTGTCTCTGCCCGGTTGTCCATGCGCCACCCCTTTCGCCTTTGATTCTTGAAGGCCGTGGTTCGGTTAAGCTGCTGATTTATCATGTCATGGCGGTGAACCCGCCGTCAATGCGCGGCTGGATTGTTGACGGAAAAGGACATTAAACAGAGGGGTTTTTGAACGCGGCGCAGCAAAATTACGGGCGCGGCAGCCGCCGCAACATTAAATACCCGGCGCTTTTGGCGGCTTTTGCACAGGCGGCAGGACAAGCGCATTTTTCGCCTCCATCGAGTCGAGCGAAAAGCGGATGATTTTGGCAAGCGCTTCCGCCGCTACATCATCATCCATGCGCGGCGTTGTTTCCAGCTTCGCATCCTGCGATGCCAGAAGCGGCACATGGATGAAACCCGCCATTTTGCCAGCGCCCTTCGCCCAGCTTAAAAGCTGGAACATGAGGGTGTTGCAGACATATGTTCCTGCAGAATACGAGCATTGCCAGTCATCCGATTTCGGCGCGGTATGCCACGGGAACGAGGTCCAGAGCGCGGGCGGCGCGGCGGCATCGATATGCCCTTCCGGCGGTATAACGCCGGAATTGTCGGGGATTCGCGCGTTTATGGTGTTGATCGCCACGCGCTCCAGACTGATGCGGCTGCGCCCTTCCGCCTGCCCCAGCGCAATCACGCCTTCTATATCGGGGTTGTTTTTCAAGACAGACTCGACAGCCGGCCAGGCGTCTTTGAAGGACACGGGAATCGGGCCGAGGAAGGCGATTTTGCCCTCAAACCCCATGTTTTCCAGCTTTTCGAGCAGAATCATCGACGCATTTTTTTCTGCGCCGTCGAAGGGTTCGAAGGCGGTAACGAGCAGTACCGCGCCTTTTTTGCCGGAAGCATCCACAGCCATATTGCTTAAAACACCGTGATTCATTGGGTTTTTGTGACAATATATGAGATAGCTAAAAACGCGGCGCTGCGCAAGGATTATGATTACATAAGAAAACACCTGTATTTACCGCACGAAAATGAAAATCAAAACTCTTTGCAATCGCGCAAAAACAACATAAGCTCCTCTAGAATACTCAAACGTTCACAACACAAGAGAAGTCAAAGCAAATGGCATTGAAGAAAAAATCCGCGTCCACGAAGAAAGTCGCTAAAGACCTTCCCCTCCAGCCCGTCAAGCAATCGCTGACGAAATCTGGCCTCGTGAGCCTCCTCGCCGAGCAAAACGGCCTGTCCCGCAAGCAAGCTGCCAGCGTCCTCCTGACGCTGGAAAGCACGATGCTGGGTTCGGTTCACCCGAAAGGCGTTGGCATGTTCATCCTTCCCGGCCTGATGAAAGTCACGCTGCGTAAAGTTCCCGCTCGCAAGGCCGGCACGCTGATCCGCAACCCCGCCACCGGCGAAATGATGAAAGCAGCTGCAAAGCCCGCTTCCGTCCGCGTCAAAATCCGCCCCCTGAAAAAACTGAAATCGGCTGCTCTTTCCTAAGAGCTTCCGAAGCTTTTTTCAAAAGGCTTTAGATGCTGAAAACCCCGCAAGTTCATCTTGCGGGGTTTTCTTTTAACGCAGTATTTTGCGCAGTTTCTTTTCAAAGGCTGCCGCATTGCGCACGGCATTACCGCCAAAGTCGTTGTTGAAATAGGCCCAGACGCGCCTGGGATTTGCCGCCTTGACACGCTGCGCCCATTCTTCCAGCTCAGCATCGGAATAATCATGCCGGTACCAGTTCTTGATGCCGTGGAAGCGGATGTAAATATCATCGGCCGTTTTGACCAGCTCATCCGGCAGTCGCGGGCCGCTGGTGGCGCAGAAAATAATCCCTGCCTTGCGGAAGGCCGCATACACCGTTTCATTCCACCAGCTTTTGTGGCGGAACTCGACCACATTGCGGCGGGATGCATCCAGCTGGCTGACGAGTCGGTTGAGGCGCGCTTTTGAATAGGTGAAGCTCGGCGGCAGCTGAAACAGGAAGCAGCCCATTTTCTCCCCCAGCAGATCGGCGATATAGCCAAAGTCCGCCACCAGCGTCTTGGTGCCCGTAAAGCTTTTGACATGGGTGATCAGCTCGCAGGCCTTGACGGTGTAAGCCATTTTGCGCCGCCCCGCCTGCTTCTTCCAGCCGGCAACATTCGCCAGCGTCGGCCAGGAATAGAATGATGCGTTCAGCTCCACCGTGCTGAAGGCCTCGGCATAATGCGCGAACCATTCATTCGTCGGCAGGGTCGCCGGATAAAAACCGCCCTTCCAGTGCCAGTAAAACCAGCCGGAGCAGCCAACGTTGATTTTGGGCGGCGCAGACCGCGATACCGGCAGCGGATTTTCCAGCCGTGCCTTGTGCATTTTAGCGGCGCGGAGGCCGTTTGCGGCGCGCTGCTTCTCCCGCTTCGCCGCGCGTTTTTCGCGGCGCTCTTCTTTCGTCAGGACGGGCTTTGAGGCGGGTGCTTTTGTAACCATGGGCTGCTAATTGCGCGGCACCTGTGCACGTTCCGCTTTTTCCCGATGTTGCGCTGCGTCAAAATAAACGATGCGAAAGAAACAAAATTTTGTATCTCAGCGCAACTTGCCAAAAAAATTGATCGCTGATAGTCTGGCTTTCTCCGGCAGAAATTTTTCCATATATGAGGATCGCGATGGCTCAATCCCCCACCCCTGGCACCAACCCCGTTGATGGCCGCTGGGCCGCGTCTGACGCGAAAGACTGGTATGCGAAGCAGGACTGGCTCGTCGGCGCCAACTACGTGCCCGCCAGCGCCAGCAACCAGATTGAAATGTGGCAGGAAGATACCTTCAATATTCAGGAGATTGATAAAGAGCTCGGGTGGGCCAAGGGCCTTGGCATGAATACCATGCGCGTCTTCCTGCATGACCTCGTGTGGGATCAGGACCCCGAAGGCTACAAGGCGCGTATCGAGCAGTTCCTCACCGTTGCCGACAAGCACGGCATCAAGCCGATGTTCGTGCTGTTCGATTCCGTCTGGGATCCGGAGCCGCATACAGGCCCGCAGCGTGAACCCGCCGCCGGCGTCCACAACGCAGGCTGGGTGCAGGGCCCCGGTGCCGCCGCCCTGCAGGATGAAGCGCAGCGCCCGCGCCTTGAAGCCTATGTGAAGGGCGTCGTTGGCGCCTTCGCCAATGACCCCCGCGTGCTGGCATGGGACGTGTGGAACGAGCCGGACAACATGAACGCCGGCAGCTATGGCGCCAAGGAACCCAAGAATAAATGGGATCTGGTGGCACCGTTGCTGGAAGACACCTTTAAATGGGCCCGCAGCGTCAACCCCGTGCAGCCACTCACCAGCGGTGTCTGGATCGGCGAGTGGGACAAGGATGAAAAGCTGGATAACAACGTGCAGCGCGTGCAGCTGAAAAATTCCGACATCATCACCTTCCACAACTATGCACCGGCGGATGATTTTGCGCGCAAGGCGAAATACCTGGCCGATAACGACCGCCCGCTGATCTGCACGGAATACATGGCGCGCCCCACCGGAAGCACCTTCGAGGCGATTATGCCGGTTGCAAAAGAAAACAACATAGGCCTGTTCAACTGGGGCTTCGTGCAGGGCCGCGCCCAGACGCATATTCCCTGGGATTCATGGTCAAAGCCCTATACCGAAGACCCGAAACCCTGGTTCCATGAAGTGCTGCGCAATGACGGCACGCCTTATATTGATAAAGAAGTGGAATTCATCAAATCGATGACCGCAAAAAAGCCGCAAGCCGCGCCCGCAGCGCGGTTTAACGCGAAACCGCCGAAGCCTTCTTTTTAAGGTTAGTGCAGGACGGCTTCAGTGCCGGTCGCGGCGACCTGCGGCATATAGCCGGCTTCAGGCAGCGATTCCGCGATCCATTCTGCAAACAGCGTCTTTTGCGCAAGGCGCATATCGCAAAGGTCAAGAATGGCCTCATCGAAGTGCTGCAGCGCGGTTATTCTCAACTCACTATAAAGCTCGATATGCCGCGCGGTCATATCCGACAAAGCTTCGCCGTCGGCAACGGGCACAGTCATCACAAGCCCCGCCATGCCGCCATGCGATTTCAGCGCGTTCTCGATGATGCGCAGCTGCTGCTTGGTTTCAACGAATTCCTTGTTCAGCCGGCTCCAGAAAGCGGCAACTCCCGGCCAGCGCAGGCGCGCGTCGTGGATGGCTTCCAGCGAGCGGCGCTCCTGTTCATAG
>JBBQWK010000096.1:0-6467 GCA_038210695.1 Alphaproteobacteria bacterium | reverse complement strand
CAGGGTCATGTCGCCTTCGGCTTCCGCCAGCTCGATCATGCCGAGCTGGTCGTTAAGGTCATTTTCCATCGACCGGACAGCGCCAATCTGGCTGTCAAGACGGGTGCGTTCTTTCAAAAGCTTCTGGGCGCGTTCCTGGTTGGTCCAGAGCGCCGGGTCTTCGGCAAGGGAGTTCAGTTCGCTGAGGCGATGGATTGCACGATCCCAGTCAAAGATGCCTCCTCAGCAGGTCGAGAGATGACTTGATCTCGCCTACTGCGGTTTGAACTTCGTTTTTCATGCCGTAAAATTCCTAAAAATAAGACAAAGAAAAGCCGCGGGGGGCCTTTTTAGCAAAGGACCGCGCCCGCGGCTGGATATTCTTGTATCAGGCTGCCGCTTTGACTTCAACCACCGGTTGGTCGGCAATATGCACGATCATGGCGTTGATGAAGGCCGGGATATCCTGGCATTCGCCGGTCATGAGCGGGCCGGAAATGCACAGCACTTCATCGTCCCATTTCGCGCCAGCTGCCGTCATGACGGCTTGCGACGCTTCCGGGCCCGAAACGGTGAGGCCGGTTGCGAGATTGTTTTTGGCCAGCAGTTCGACCGCGCCGCCCATGAAAACCATGGGTTTGCCGGCGGTGAGGAAGCTGGCGAGGATGCGCTCGGAATGCGCGTTGGTGGAGAGTTTCTGGATGCCGCGCGCGCCCGACGGCACGATAATGGCATCAAAATCAGCGCCGAGCGCCTGACCGATTTGCTGGTCGACGGGGAAATAGAGGCCCCAGGTATCTTTGTTCCAGCTGTTCACGAGGCCGGATTCGGTACCGAGGGTCTTGATGACCGCACCGGTTTTCATCATTTCGCGCTGGACTTGCGACATCACAGCTTCATCAACACCGTTGGAAACGAGGACGATAATCTTTTTGCCGGTAAGTTTTATGTCAGACATTCTTGAGAGACTCCCTTGTTATTATTGATTTTTTTGGGGCTGGCAGAGGCTATGGCCGTTCTGCCGCATTGCTAAGATAGGCCAGAACATAATGATTTCAGGCCCTCGAAGTCAAGATTTTTCTTAATCGCGTGTTCGCCAGAGCAGATTAGGCAGCAATTTCTGTGCAGTTGCGACCGGCGTGCTTGGCTTTGTATAGAGCGTCATCCGCGCGTTTTATCAGCGGCGCGCCATCGGCGTTTCGTTCCGGCAGCGTGGAAAACGCCCCGAAGCTCAAGGTGACAGGCAGCGGGCCCGCAGAAGTTTCGATGGGCTGCTCTACAACCTTGGCGCGGATGCGCTCGACTGTCGCAAACAGGCTCTCGGGCGGGCAGGACGGCAGGACAATCAGGAATTCCTCGCCGCCAATGCGGCCGATCGCGTCTTCTGTCCGCAATGCTTCCAGCAAGCGCTTGGCAATTTCCTTGATGACTTCGTCACCCACCGCATGGCCGTAGGTGTCGTTTACCTTCTTGAAAAAATCAATGTCGCACATCACAAGGCCGAGCGGGTTTTGGCGGCGCGCGGCTTCCGCAATTTCGCGCTTCAGCAGCTCGAGGATGCCGGCGCGGTTCCAGATGCGGGTCATGCTGTCGATAAGGGCGATGCGGTGGGCAGCATCCAGTTCTTCGACAAGCCCCTTCTGCGTGTGGGACAGCTGCTCCGCCTTCAGCTCCGTTTCGACCATGGAGGCGAAATCTTTTAATTCCTGAAGCTCTTCGTCGGAAAGGTCGCGGGGGTTGGTATCAATCGCGCAGAGGGCGCCAATCTTCTGGCCATCCGGGGAGCGAACGGGGCAGCCCGCGTAAAAGCGGATGCCCGGGTGGCCCGTGACCAAGGGATTATCTGCGAAACGAATATCCTCCAGTGCATCGGTCACCGTCAGATTGGCATCATTGCTGTCCAGCATATGCGCGCAGAAAGAATCCCGCCGCGGCGTGCCGTCTGAATCCAGCCCCTGCACGGATTTAAACCACTGCCTATCGCTGTCGAGCAACACAAAGGAGGTGATCTTCACCCCCAGCGATCGCTTCAGCATACGCGTGATGCGCTCGAAACGCTCCTCCAGCGGCGTGTCCAGCAGGTTCAGCTTGCGCAGGGAATCGATACGTTCGGCTTCATTAGGGGGGACAGGCGGCTCAATCATGTTTTCCACATTACGGTAATGAAGAAGAAAATTTGGAGCGGGCGACGGGATTTGAACCCGCGACATTCAGCTTGGGAAGCTGACGCTCTACCACTGAGCTACACCCGCAACGTATTTGCTTATTTCAACCTGTGCGTACTTTAATGTATAGCGGCAGAAAGCGACTGATTTAATATGGCAAGGCAATATTCCTAACTTGTGGCCTCAAAACGTCTTTACAAAGCGCACGCAAAAACGATAAGTAAGAGTAGCTGGCGAGCCCCCCATCCGTTTGAAAACAAAACAAAACTGGTGTTCTCGGCGGAAGATGCAGAAATTTATTACTATCTTTGAGGAGTATTGAGATGAAGCTGGTTACCAGAGTTTGCGCCCTGCTGGGTGTGCTCGTTGTTGCGGCCTGCACAGGCGCAAGCAGCAATTCAACCGTCGACGCGCTGAACAAAGCGCAAGCGACGGGTTCGCCGTTCACCAAGCGTCTGGCGGTTGAATACCGCGACTACGCAAACGGTCGCCAGAACAAGGCGCTCGATTATGCTGACGCCATCCACTTCGCACGCAAAGGCCTCGCGGCTGCAAGCGGCGTGGTTGTGATGCCGGAAACGCTGGACGACTGGGATCTCTCCGACAAGAACATCGTCGAAATGAGCAAAGGCCGTTCCGACCTCGTTGACGCGCTTGAAAACGGCGGCCGTGAAATCGCCTCCGACAAAGCTGCCGTTGCGCAAGCCCGCTTTGACTGCTGGGCCGAGCAACAGGAAGAAAACTGGAACCGCGACGTTCCCTGCAAAGCCTCCTTCTACTCTGCCCTGCAAGAACTGCAGAGCCTTGTGACCGTGAAGCCTGCTGCAGAAGTTCCGCCGCCGATGGAAGCGCCGAAGGGCGAACCGACGCCGGTTGAACAAGCTATGTTCATCGTCTTCTTTGACTGGGACAAATTCAACATCTCCGCCGGCGCGAACGACGTGCTGGACGCTGTTGCCCAGGAAATAAAGAACCGCAAAGACGTTCACGGCCTGACCATCATCGGCCACACGGACAGCTCTGGCGGCAACAAGTACAACGACAAACTCTCCATGAAGCGCGCGAACTCCGTGCGGGACGGGCTCGTCGCCCGCGGCGTCTCCGCCGACATGGTGCATGTCGAGGCACGCGGCGAGACCGACCTGCTGGTGAAAACCGCAGACGGCGTCCGCGAACCTGCCAACCGCCGCGCGCAGATTACCCTCGAGTAATCTGCAGCCAGCGTACCGTTTAAAGGAAACCGGCCGGGCAACTGGCCGGTTTCTTTTTGCGCGTTTTATTGGTATGGTCAGGCATTAAAGGACAGCAGGAAAAATGTACCGCTCCACCACCAGCGACGTGACCGTTTCGGTCGAGACGACTTACCTCGACCATGAATCGCACCCTGAAGACAACGTCTATGTCTGGGCCTATAAAGTCCGCATCGAGAACCACGGCGCGGGTCAGGTGCAGCTGCGCACCCGCCATTGGAAGATCACCGACGGTTTCGGCCGCACGCAGGAAGTGCGCGGCCCCGGCGTTGTCGGTGACCAGCCTGTCCTGAAACCCGGCGAGACTTTTGAATACACCAGCGGCACGCCGTTGCCGACGCCAAGCGGCATCATGGTGGGCAGCTATTCCATGGAAACGCCGGACGGCGCGACCTTCGATGTCGCCATCCCCGCCTTCTCGCTCGACACGCCCAACGGCAAAACCCAAGTCAACTGACATGAATTTCAAACCCGTCTTCTACGTTACCGGCATCCTTCTCATCATCCTTGCGGCGGCGATGCTGGCGCCCTGCCTGATTGACCTGGTCAACGACAGCGACGACTGGCGCGTGTTCCTGTCGTCCTCGCTTGTCACCGGTTTCTTCGGCCTTGCCCTGTCCTTCATGAACAAGCAAAAAGACTTTCATATGGCCTTGCGGGAAACGTTCCTGCTGACGTCCATTTCCTATATTTTCATGGCCGGCTTCGGCGCCCTTCCCTTTATGCTGTCGGGCCTGCACCTTGGCTATGCGGATGCGTTTTTCGAGGCGATGTCCGGTATCACCACCACAGGCTCGACCGTCATTTCAGGCCTCGATAACCTGCCGCACGGCATTCTGCTGTGGCGCGCCATGCTGGCTTGGGTCGGCGGTATCGGCTTCCTGATCCTTGCGCTGGCGGTCTTCCCCATGCTGCAGGTTTCCGGCATGCAGATTTTCAAGACGCAAAGCTTCCAGATCGAAAAAATCATGCCGAGCGCGCACCAGATGGCGACTTACATCAGCCTTATTTACGCGGGACTAACCCTTCTCTGCGCCATCTCGCTGCATCTGGCTGGCATGGGCGATTTCGATGCCTTGTGCCACGCCATGTCGGCGATGTCGACCGGCGGTTTCTCGACGCACGACACTTCCGTCGCCTACTTCAAGAGCGCGCCGATTGAATTGATCCTTGTTCTTTTCATGATCCTCTCCAGCCTGCCCTTCGTCATTTACCTTCGCCTGGGCAAAGGCGACTGGTCGATTTTCTGGCGCGATTCACAGGTGCGGACCTTCTTTATCATCCTCGGCCTGCTCACCCTAGCCACCGGCTTGTGGCTGCTGCTCAATACAGATATGGGCTTCTTCCCCGCCGTCGGCAACGCCCTGTTTCTTGTCACCAGCTACATCACCACGACAGGTTTCGCTAACAGTGACTATGCCGTCTGGGGGCATTTTGTTGTCGGCATCGCCTTCCTCGCGACCTTCCTCGGCAGCTGCTCCGGCTCGACCGCCGGCGGCATTAAAATTTTCCGGTTGCAGATTTTGTTCATGATGCTGAAGCAGCAGCTGCAAAAGCTGATGACGCCGCACGGCATTTTCCAGGTGCGCTACAACGGCAAAATGGTAGAGCCGTCGGTGCAGGCGGGTGTTGCCGGGTTCTTCTTCGTCTACATCATGTCGTGGCTGGCGCTTGGCGTTATCCTCCAGCTGACGGGGCTTGATTTCACGACCGCTTTCTCCGGCGCCATTGCCGCCATCAGCAACACAGGCGTTGGGACCGGCGACATCATCGGCCCTGCCGCCAACTTCGCGGCGCTGCCGAATGAATCTGTCTGGGTGTTCTCGTTCGCCATGCTGTTCGGCCGCGTCGAATTCCTGACGCTGCTGGTGCTGCTGATGCCGTCGTTCTGGAAGGACTAAAATTCCCTAGCGCTGGCCGAAGGAATTACGCACGGTTGTATTGAAACCGTTGCTGAGGTCATTCACGATCGCCTCATCAAGCGCAAAAAAGGCCGCATCGCGATCCGCGAGCGACGCGTCTTCAAACAGGGTTTTCTCCCGCTCCGTGCTGACCTCCGCATGCGCCAGCACAACATCCGGCGCATCGTTGTTCACAAGCTCGAAACGCACCGCGACGCGCGCGTGGTATTTCTCCGAAGGCGCCGGCGAAAACAACCCGCCGATGCCGCTATCGCCCGTCATCGTCTGCTTGACGACCGAGGCGTCAACGATGATTGCCCGCAACGTCTGGTCATTGCCGGACGCGACCAGCTGCTTGTCAATCAACGCTTCCACCACCTGCTGCGGCGTCTGCTGGAACAAATGGTCGACGTTCGGTTCGCGCATCGGCGGCACGTATTTATTGATGACGTCGATTTTGCCGACATTCAGGCGGATCGGCTTTACCTGAGCCAGCGTCAGCTGCGGCGTCGCGCTTTGCGGCGGCGCGTCCTGGCAGCCTGACAGCAGCGCGCAAATTACAACAGCGATAAAACCGGCTTTGGCGTTTTTCATCATCATGATTTGTCCTCGTAAACCCCGTCCAATTGCGCAGCGGTATAAACGTAATCTTCGCTGCAGAATTCACACTTGATCGAGACCTGCCCGTCTTTTTCGCACACTTCCTCCAGCTCCCGCCGTGGAATGGTACGCAGTATATTGACAACTTTCTCGCGGCTGCAGCGGCATTTGAAATGCACATGCGTCGGCGAATAAATCCGCACGCCGTCTTCGTGGAAAAGCCGGTACAGCACATCCGCCGTCGCCAGCACGGGGGACAGCATTTCACCATCGGTGCAGGTATTAAGCATCATCACGGCACGCGTCCAGTCCTCGATTGCGGCTTCCTTGGTGCCGGATTCATCGGCACCCGCACTGCCCGCATCTTCTTCCGGCAGGTGCTGCAGCATGATGGCGCCCGTGCGCCAATGCCCGTCCTGCGGGTGAACGGCAATTTTAAATGATGTCTTGATTTGCTCCGACTGGGCAAAATAGTGCTGCACGGCATCGGCCAGGGAAGTTCCCTTCAGCTCCACAATGCCCTGATAGCGGTCATCCGCATGGCCCTGGTCGACGGTAAAGGCGATATAGCC
>JBBQWK010000095.1:0-6486 GCA_038210695.1 Alphaproteobacteria bacterium | reverse complement strand
TCATCGACGTTATCGAAGACCTTGATAAAGACCAGGCGATGGACCGCCTTGTCTGTGGTGATGTCGGCTTCGGTAAAACCGAAGTCGCCATGCGCGCTGCGGCTGTTGTGGCGCTGGCGGGATATCAGGTCGCCGTCATTGCGCCGACAACGCTGCTGGCGCGGCAGCACTACCAGAATTTCTCCCGCCGTTTCCACGGCTTCCCCGTGCGCATCGGCCTTTTGTCGCGCTTCGTCACCGGCAAGGATGCGGAGCAAGTGAAGAAGGGTGTTGAAAACGGTGATATTAACATCATCGTCGGCACGCATTCACTGCTGGCGGAATCCATCAAGTTCAACAATCTGGCGCTGCTGGTCATCGACGAAGAACAAAAATTCGGCGTCAAGCAGAAGGAACGCATCAAGGCGGTGAAGGACAACGTCCACGTCCTGACGCTGACCGCGACGCCCATTCCGCGTACCCTGCAAATGGCGTTGTCAGGCGTGCGCGAACTCAGCCTTATCACCACCGCGCCTATGGACAGGCTGGCGGTCAAGACTTTCGTTCTTCCCTACGACCCCGTTGTTATCCGCGATGCCTTGATGCGGGAACATTACCGCGGTGGCCAGACCTTCTACGTCTGCCCGCGCATTTCCGATATTGAAGAGCTGCGCGATGCGCTGACGACGCTGGTGCCGGAATTGAAAGTCGTCGTCGCCCATGGGCAGATGGGGGCCGAAGAACTGGAAGAGAAAATGTCCGCCTTCTATGAAGGCGCGTTTGACGTTCTGCTCTCCACCAACATTGTTGAATCCGGCCTTGATATCCCGAACGCCAATACCATGGTCATCCACCGCGCCGAAATGTTCGGCCTAGCGCAGTTGTACCAACTGCGCGGGCGCATTGGCCGCGCCAAGCAGCGTGCCTATGCCTACCTGACCTTCGATGCGCAGAAAAAACTGACCAAGGCGGCGGAGCAGCGCCTGCACGCCATCGAGCAGCTGGACAGCCTCGGTGCCGGCTTCCAGCTGGCCAGCCACGATTTGGATATCCGCGGCGCCGGCAACCTGCTGGGCGAAGAGCAATCCGGCCATATCCGCGAAATCGGCGTCGAGTTGTACCAGCAAATGCTGGAGGAGGCGGTTGCCGCCGCGCGTGACGGCCTCAAGGAAATCCGCTCCGAAGATCATTGGTCACCTATCATCAACCTTGGCATGGCGGTGGTTATTCCCGATACCTATATCCCTGACCTCAACTTGCGCCTCTCCATCTATCGGCGCATCGCGGGGCTGGAGGACAAGCAGGAGATTGAAGGCTTCGCGGCGGAGCTTATCGACCGTTTCGGGGCGCTGCCGAAGGACGTCGAAAACCTGCTCGACCTCGTCGAGATCAAGCAGCTGTGCCGCCTTGCAGGCGTCGAGCGTGTCGATGCCGGGCCGAAGGGCGCTGTCATCGCCTTCCACCGCTCCACCAAAATCAACCTGCCGAAGCTTGTCGCCTATATCCAGAAGCAGACCGGCACCGCCAAAATCCGCCCCGAGGACCAGAAGCTTGTCTTTATGCGCGCCTGGGATGACCTGCCGGTGCGCGTGCGCGGAATCCATAAAGTGTTGAAGGAGCTGGCGGCGCTGGTTTAAGGGGCTGTTTTGCCTTTTCGCGGCGGATATGCCATCCTGAAGCCAGCAAAAGGGGAGAGCCATTATGAGCCGTGAATATGCGATGTCGCGCGTCCGTGACGCCCTCGAAAAATCCGACGGCAATCACCTGAAGGCGCAGCGCCTGCTGATTCAGCAGATCGAGAAAGATCATTCATTGCTGATCGGCCTTGTCGCCCCGCATATGCAGAGCATCATCACCCATGCCATCAACCACGTCGGCGCACCGGAAGGCGCTAAAAAATCGGCGGTTGTGCCGAAAAAAGTCGTCGTCTCCGACAAGAACACCAGCGAGTTCGGCAAGGAGCTGCTGCAGGGCATGAAGGGCGGCCGCCCGCAGTTCGGACAGGCAGAAGAACGCGGCGCCATCACCCGCCCCGGCCAGACGTCGCAGAAGCATATCGACACCATGATGGCGCTGGCCTCCAAATCTAAAACTCCGCCGAAAAAGAAGTAATTCAATCACATAGCCGATTCCTTTTTTCGAGCACGTCTTTGCGTGATATTATGTGTAATATCAAAATCGCAAGGAGCCGTTCCATGACTCTTGATGCTGACAAAGCTGCGCAGGTTGAAGCGCAGGAAATGTTTAAAGCCGCCAAAGACGCCATGGCGGAAATGAAGCAGCAGTTGAAAGAGTCAAAAAAGGATGTCGCGGCAATTTTCCCGCGTGCCAACCTTGACGACGCGGCGCAGCTGCAGGCTGCCAAAGTGGATTACCAGTCTTCATTGAAAGTACATGTCATCAGCGACCCCGCAGCGCCGGGAGCGGTGGAGCTCATGACCAAAATGTACGGCCTCTACGAAAAAGTCTTCCCGATCGAGGAAGAGCGGGAGGAAATGAGCAAGCTGCTCGACCTTATGGGCAAGAACCATGACAAGGAATTGCAGGCCAGCGGCGCCCCCTTCCGCGAGCAATGGATTTTGCTGGAAGACAAAAACGGCGAAATTGTTGGCGCGCGCAATACCATCGTTTTCAGCGCCGCGAATAATCCCGAAGTGCCGGACAGCGGATCACAGCACCTGATTTACGGCTTCGTCGATCCGCGTTTCCGCGCGCTTGGCCTTGGCGACTTCACGATGAAGATTGCCGAGGACGAGGCCCGCAAGTTCATTGCCTCGACGCTGCCAGATACCAAGCCCGGCAATATCAGCCTTCTCGAAGTGTCGGAGCAGAACGCGCCGCTGCTGATGTCCATGTCATCCATGCTGACGGATACGGCGGGTGCCAAGACTGACCAGTTCTGGCGGCGTGAATATTACGAATCTTTAGGCTTCCGAGAAATTGACTTCAAATATGTCCAGCTGCCGCTGGAGCCGCGCGAAGACGGCGGTGTCGCCAGTCATGAATTGAACCTTATTACCCGCCGCGTACCGGCGCCGGATGTCGGGCCGCCGCAAAAAGTTGAAGCGACGTCAATGGATGCCGCCAGCCTGAGCTTCCACCTGTATAACTTTTTCGACCGCTCCGTCGCCGCCGGTGGCTACGAGGTAGATTCCGATCCCGACTGGAAAACGCAAGCCAGCCAGCTGAACGGGCAAATCCCCGTGCGCCCGAAGCTCGATTTCCATTCATTGAAACAGCAGACCTGGGATTTGATGGAGAAGTACGTGAACAGCCCCAGCTTTACTGCGGAAGGCTTTTCCGAGGTATCGGTGGGCGATATGCTGGGGGTGAACACCATTCCTGCACAAGCCAAGCGGGCGGAGGCGGGGCCAAGCCCTGCCACAGCCAGACAGCCCAAGGCTGTGGGCAATTAACCTTTATTGACGACTTTGACGTGACCTGCGTCCCAGGGACCCGGCCAAGCTTCCGGCCCGCGATGGCGCACGGCGCGTATTTCCGCTAGCGGGATGTCGCGGGAAATCAGCGTGGCGCCTGCGCCGGGGCCGGTATGGCTCAAGGGCAGGTCGGTGAAAATGCCCGTATGGCCGAAAACTTCCTCCGACGGGATGTAGACGGCGGCCCCGCTGTTGAAGCTTTCGCCCCGCGGCTTGCCACCCTTGGAGGCACCGCCGACGTTGCCGACTACCGCGACGGCGGTCATCAGCTCCACCGCGCGGGCGCGACAGCAGTTAAAGACTCGGTAGTAGCCGGCTTGTTTCACGGTCATGGAGGGGACCAGAAGCAGGTCGATATCCTGCTGCGCCAGCTGATGGGCGAGGGCGGGCATCTCGACGTCCAGACAGATGACGAGGGAGAGGCGGCAGCCGCGCCAGCTGAAGACGTTGACGCTGTCGCCGGTCTCGAACAGCCAGCCTTCTTCAAAGTTTTTTTCGGACGGCGTCATGACCAGCTTGTCGTGGAAAACGGGGTCGCGGTCGGGGAAGAACATCCAGCTGCGGTTGCGGCAGTTGCCGGTGGTTTCGTGCCGCCAGCTGGTGGAACCTGCGACCAGCGCAACCCCCGTTTTTTGCGACATTTGCTGGAGTTTAGGCCATATTCCGGCTGCGGTGTCCGCAATCCAGCCAATCTCTTCCTGCAGCTTCAAACCCGCCGGCGCGAAGTGCATCCAGTGCTCGCCGAGGTGTTCGGGCATGAGCAGGATGTCGGCTTTTTCGGCGGCTGCTTTCTCCATCTGCCCGGCTGCAAGCGCGAGCCAGTCGTCGGTCGAGGAGATGGGGTAGGAGAAGTTTGACACCCAGTGGGCGACGGTCATTTTGTCTTTGCTGATGGTCATTTTGCCTCCTGCAGCCGGCGCTCTCGGGAACACACGGGGAAAAAAATTTGCTTCGGGCGACGAATTTACTTGATTCTGTCTGCAGATGTAATAATAAACGAATTAATCAGAAAATGTTGCGATGAGCAGATGATTGCTGGAGGGTGGGCCGCAAGGTGCCGTCATGGATGTTTTGCCAATTCGACTCATGAGGGAGATTGAAGGATGGTGTTACAGATCGCCAACATTACCAAGGACACCCCGCAGTTCATGCGGATCCTCGAGGAAGCCTACAACGATATCTACCTGCCCGCCTTCCCGATCGACGAGGAGCGCGAGAGCCTTGATAAGTTCAAACGCGCCCTGAACGGGGAGTTCGACAAGGTCAAGATTGTGATTAACATCCTCGGGGAGAACCTCGAGGATCCCGACAACTATGTCCTGAAGGGCATGAGCGTCGGCTATTACTACGAATCCCAGAACGTCGGCCTGCTCGCCTATAACGCCATTTCGCCCAAACACCGCGAAAAAGGCCTTGGGAAGCTGATGGTCGACAGCCGCATTTCCTCGATGCAGGAAATGGCGCGCGACAACGGCCATGCGGAGCTGGGCGGCGTTTTTATCGAGGTCAACGACCCCTTCAAGGTCTCGCCGGACATGGATTCCATGGACCCGACCAAGCGCGTGACCATCTTCAAGGAATGGGGCGCTCGCCAGGTGCCGATCGATTATACTCAGCCGCCCGTTTCGGCCGGCGGGTACTATTGCGACTCCCTGCTGCTCATGAACTACCCGGTTGAAGGCAAATACGCCGACAAGAAAACCGTGGAGAAGTTCCTGCGCGCCATTTACCGCGACTACCGCACGCAAGTGGTGGAGCGGCCGGATGGCGGCAGCGCCACGCACATGACGAAGGCGGAGGACGACCACTACTTCAAGCAGATGAAGAAGCAGCTGGACGCGCTGCCGGATGACGGCAAGCAGAAATGCCCCGGCCTTCCCGGTTACAAGGTCGGCGTGCCGCAGTTCCACTTCTTCCGTTAAGGTTTATTAAAGTCCGTAGCTGTAAGCGGAAACCACGGCACCCATGACGGTGTCCGACAGGGCATGTTTGCCTGTGTCGGCACCGGCAGCGCCGGCGACGACCATGAGGGAGATCAAATGCTCCTCACGCGGGTGGGCGCGTCTGGCGAAGGGGGCTTTGGCCCAATCCTTCAGGGCAGCGTCGCGCGCTGCCGCGTCAGGATCGGTCGCAGCGGCCGTCAGCCAGTCGTCAAAGGCCTTGGAGGCAGCCAAGGCATCTCCACCGCTAAAAAAATCCCGCATGTTGTGGTAGCTCATCCCGCTGCCGATAATGGCCACGCCTTTATCGCGCAGACCTGCCAGCGCATGGCCGACAGCCAGATGCTCCGCAGGGTTAAGCCCTTTCTTGAGGGACAGCTGGACGATGGGGATGTCCGCATCGGGGAAGGCGACTTTCAGGGGAATGAAAACGCCGTGGTCGTAACCGCGTGCAGCGTCCGTGCGGCAGGTGATGCCGGCACCCTCCAGCGCAGCCTGAACCTCCGACGCCAGCTTCGGGTCACCGGAGGCGGGGAATTTAATCTGGTAGGTTTCTGGCGGGAAGCCGGAATAGTCGTAGACCAGCGCCGGATGCGGGTTGGTCATGATCGTAAATTCGTCTTCCTCCCAATGCGAGGAGATGACAAGCAGGGCGCGGGGACGCCGCGCGGCAATGTCGGCGCCAAAGCCCTTCAGCCAGGCGGCCATTTTGTCCCAGGTATCGGGCGGGTCCCATGCCATGAAGAAGCAGGGCCCGCCGCCGTGCGGAATGAACACCGCCGGCTGTCTCGTGTTCTCGGGCCCTGCTGTCGTCATGGTGTTTCTCCTCAAGCGGCTTGTTTCACCGCGTTATCACTTTGCGTATCGGCGGCCTGAAGCGCTTTTTGAATCGCTTCCTCGCCCATGCCGATGCCTTCGGCGCGGACGAAGCTTACATCGGTAATGCCGATAAAGTTGAGAATCGTTCGCAAGTAGGGCGTCACCAAGTCCATTTGTGCCATGGGACCAGTGGTATAGACACTGCCGGATGCGACGACGATGATCGCTTTTTTGCCTTTTACAAGACCTTCAACGCCGGCCTCGCCGAATTTGAAGGTGCGGCCGGCGCGGGTCACATGGTCTATCCAGGC
>JBBQWK010000094.1:0-6522 GCA_038210695.1 Alphaproteobacteria bacterium | reverse complement strand
GGTCGCGCTTGCGGACGGAAGGGAACAGCCAGCGCGTTGCGTAGCTGACCACATAGACCCAGGCAAAGCGCGTGAGGATAACGGTAAGGGAAACCAGCATTGTGGTCGTCAGCAGGAATGCAAGGCTGTATTGCGACAGGCTCTGGAACAGCGTTGGAATGTGGTGGCCGATGATGATGAAGACAAGGCCGTTGAGGACGAAGGACATCATGCGCCAGACCGCTTCCGATTGCAGGCGGAAGGCGCTGCTGAATTTCACTGGCGCGTACCAGCTGACAAGAAGGCCGGTTGCGACCACGGCAAGAACCGCGGAACTGCCGGCAGCATCCGCCACAATATAGACGAGGAAGGGCAGCAACAGCGTTGCCAGAATTTCGACCGAGCGTTCCTTGATGCGCGGGAACAACTGGACGAAGCCATAGCCAAAGGCAAGACCGATACAGATGCCGACCGATGCCTTCGACATAAATTCCAGCGACAATGTACCTGCATTCAGAGTGCCAGCCGTAAAGACGGCGGCGACGGTGAATTTATAAAGCACAAGGCCCATCGCGTCATTCACAAGGCTTTCGCCCTCCAAGATGGTCTGCACACGGCGCGGCATTTTAACCTGCTTGGCAATCGCCGTCGCGGCCACGGCATCTGGCGGCGAGATAATGGCGCCAAGGACAAGCCCGGTCAACCAATCGCCACCCGGCACGATTTTCTGGAAGATCCACGCCGTGGTGACGGAGGAGAAAATCACCAGCCCGATCGCCAGCTGCAAAATAGGCCGCAGGTTTCGGCGGAAATCGCGCAGCGAAGTGAAATAGGCCGACTCCATCAGCAGCAGCGGCAGGAAGATCAGCAGCATGTATTCCGGCGGAATTTCAAACGCGGCGATGCCGGGCACGAAGCCCATGCCGATACCGGCCAGAATGAACAGGATCGGTGACGGAATGGACAGGCGCTCCGCCGCGACGGCGGCAGCACAGATAGCGCCAAGCAGCACGATGACGATTTCGATTCCGTTCACGCCGCTAATCCCGTCATGCGTTTACCATGCAACAGGCTGCGGATTGCGCTCTTCAAAGCCGGCCTGATGCCAGTAGGGATAGGCCGGGTCGCGGTGGCTGGCGGCATCGAGCGCGGCGATCTGCGCCGGCGTTAAATTCCAGCCGACAGCGCCAAGGTTTTGCAACAGCTGTTCTTCGTTGCGCGCGCCGATGATCACGCTTGAAACAGTCGGGCGCTGCAGCAGCCAGTTAAGGGCGATCTGCGGCACCGTCTTGCCGGTTTCGGCGGCAACTTTATCGAGCGCGTCAACGACAGTGTAAAGATATTCTTCCGGCACGGGCGGGCCGTAATCAGCCGTTGCATGCAGGCGGCTGTTGGCGGGCAGCGGTGCGCCGCGGCGGATTTTTCCGGTCAGACGGCCCCAGCCCAGCGGGCTCCACGCCAGCAGGCCAACGCCCTGATCAAGCCCGAGCGGCATCAGCTCCCATTCATAGTCGCGGCCGATAAGGGAGTAGTAGCCCTGATAAGCGACATAACGTGCAAGTCCATGACGCTCCGATGCCGACAGCGCCTTCATCAGGTGCCAGCCGGAATAGTTGGACACGCCGATGTAACGCACTTTGCCATCGCGCACCAATGTATCGAGCGCCGAAAGTGTTTCTTCAACCGGCGTCAGAGCATCGAAGCCGTGCATCTGGTAGAGATCGATGTAATCGGTGCCAAGGCGCTTCAGCGCGTCTTCGGCAGATTTGATGAGGTGGAAGCGGGAGGAGCCGACATCATTCGCCCCCTCGCCAGCGCGGAAAGTCGCCTTGGTTGAAATCAGCACTTTCTCGCGACGGCCTTTGATGGCGCCGCCGAGGACTTCTTCCGACATGCCGCTGGAATAAATATCGGCAGAGTCAAACATGGTCACGCCATGATCAAGGCAGATATCCACAAGGCGCGTTGCTTCCTTGACGTCGGTCGAGCCCCAGGCCTTGAACAGATCGCCCTTGCCGCCGAAAGTGCCTGTGCCGAAGCTTAAAGCCGGCACTTTGAAGCCGGAATGTCCAAGACGTCTGTATTCCATGGTATCTGCTGTTCCTTCGCTTTTGAATAACCCCTCCACGTTATAGGGCGTGGGGCATGGCTATCAAGGCCTCAGAACGGGAAACGCCTGATTAAGCGTCGAGCTTTTTCCTTAAGTCTTCCGGCCGGAAGGGTTTGGCGAGATAATCATCCATTCCGGCATCAAGGCACTTGTCGCGGTCGCTGGGTAGGGCATAAGCCGTCATGCCGATAATCTTGACCCGCTTCTGGCCCGTCTCCCGCTCGATCTTGCGAATGGCTCTTGTGGTCTGGTAGCCGTCCATGGTCTGCATCTGCACATCCATGAGGATGGCGTAATAGGGCTGGCGGCCGAATTTTTCAAGCGCGACAAGGCCGTTTTCGGCGGTGTCATATTCGTAGCCGAACTGTTCGAGGAAAACACCGGCGACCAGCGCATTCGGGGCATAGTCTTCAACCAGCAAAACTTTGCGGTCGGCAGCGGCGTGGCGCTTTGCTTTGCGGGAGCCCTGCCCTTCTTCGGCTTTCTTCGCCAATGCCAGCTCATGCCGCTGCACCAAGGGCAGGAAGACAGTGAAGGTCGAGCCACGGTCGACCACGCTGTCGACGGTAATCGTGCCGTCCATCATCTCGACGAAAGTTTTCGCAATCGCAAGGCCAAGGCCCGTGCCGCCGAATTTGCGGCTGATGGAGCTGTCGGCTTGGGTAAATTTATCAAAGATGACCTGCACCTTTTCAAGCGGAATGCCGACGCCGGTGTCGATGACTTGTATAAATACGTCGTCAACCCCCTCCGCCATTGACTGATGCGCGAGGACGACAAGCTTGATCTCCCCTTCCGTCGTGAACTTCACGGCATTGCTGCAAAGGTTGGTCAGCACCTGCCGGAGACGCGTCGGGTCGCCAAAGTATTCTTTGCCCTCCACCGCCGCGGTATCGACCGAGATGGCGAGGCCGCTTTCCTTGGCCTTGACGCTCATGAGCGTGAAGACGTCCTCCACCAGCTCCGACAGGCTGAATGGAATATTCTCGAGCTCGAAGCCGCCGGTCTCTATCTTGGAGAAGTCGAGCAGGTCGTTGATGATGGAGAGCAGGGATTCAGCGCTCATGCGCAGCGTCTTGATGAATTCCTGCTGCTTCGGCGTCAAAGGTTCCGACATGGCAAGAATATTGGCAAGCCCCAGCACGACGTTCATGGGGGTGCGAATTTCATGGCTCATATTGGCGAGGAATTCCGATTTTGCGATGTTCGCCGCCTGCGCCTTGTCGCGCTCCTCCCCCAGCTGGCGTGAATTTTCCTGCACCAGCTGCAAAACAGAAACCAGCTTGCCGATTTCGTCGTGGCCATAGGCGACATCCGGCATTTCATAGGGCTCGCCGCGCGCCGAGCGGTAGAGCGCGTCCGCCATTGAATTGACCGGCCCAATCACGCGGCGGGTGATGACCTTCCATGAATAGACGCTTAACGCCACGGCAAGGCTGAACAACAGCAGGCTCCACCAGATGCTGGATTCCGCATCTTTCTTGACGCTTTCAACATACTGCTGGTTCTGGTGCAGCACGCCGTCCATCATGGCGTGCAGGGAGTCGACGGATTGCGCCGCCAGCGACAGCCACATATCCGCCGAAATCGGATAGACGGGTTTTTTGCGGCCGGTGTCAGTGCCGGAGAAAATACCCTTGATCTGCTCGAAGGTGATGAAGTACTGGGTTTTTGCTTCCTCGAGATGGGGCTTCAGCGTGCCGCCCCAGTCGCTGGTGGCGATAAATCCGCGCAGCAGTTCCCAGCCATATTCAATGCGCCCCTGCCAGACAAGCAAGTCGTGTTCTTCCTGCCGGCTGGGATATTTTCCCTCGGCAATCAGGCGGCCGAGCAGGGCATATTCACGGCCTGCATATTCCGTGATCGACCAGCTTGTGCGCGCAAAACGCATACGCCGCGCAATGTTGGGGTTTTCGGACTGGTAGGGGCCGGAATAGGTTTCCATCAGCAGGTCGATGTCGTCGATCAGTTTATTGACGGCCACGAACAGCTGTGACGACAGGCCGGCGGGGCGCGCCGTAACGGGCTTTTCAATAGCGGCGTCCAGTGCATGGCGCAGTTCCGCAAATGCCGCGATATCGGCATGCACCTGCGACGTAAGATGCGGCAGCGCCGCGACCGGGGAGCCCTGCTGTGCGTCCTCGACCGCATAGAGCGCCTTGTCGGCGGCGGTTCTGGCGCTGCGCAGTTCCTCCATCAGCTCCTCGGTTTCGCCGGGAGCTGTGCAAAGGATCGAGAGTGCGGCGCCGCGCTCCAGCGACAGCGATTTTTCCGCCTCGTATAGCCGGTCCATGACGGAAGCGACGACGCGCACGTCAACCGCCTGCCTTAAGTTAACGTAAGATTCCCAGGCATGGTACGCCGCCTGCGAAGCGATCAGAAGATTGAGGAAGCCGATAATGGCAAGCAGCGTGACGCGCAGCGACAGCTGGCGGTTTTCATCGGGCCTTGATCCAGCCTGTGCAAAGGGGCTCATGGTGCCACCACTTCGCCAAGGCGCAACATGCGCGGCTGGATTGTAATGCCGCTTTGCTCTGCCGCGCGCTTATTGATCGCCATATGAATGCGCTGGTCCTGCATGGAGAACCCGACCATGCCGCCGCGACGCGCGAAATTGGCGATATCGCTCATCGTAAAGATATTGTCCTTCCCCGCTGTCTTCAGGATATCGCCGAGGTTGCTTTCCTGGCTGCGGTCAATATACAGCAGGTCGCAGTTGGCGATGCCGGCACTGGATGACAGGCGCGTGATGTGAATAGTGTACTGCTGCGCCGTGCGCCCGTCGAGCGGATCGAGCGCCCCGCCGAAGGCATCGCCGCCGTAGAGGCACACGCTGAGGTATTTACCCTCCCCGCCGCCGCCGCGCACGGGCCAGCTGGTGTACTTCAGGTAGTTATAAACCAGCCCCGCCTTGATTTTCTGCTCGTCCAGATGCACCGCTTCGGCCTGCGCCGGCACAACGCGGAGCAGCGCCGCGAGCGCCAGAACCGCAGATATAACCCGCAGCATTTGGATGTTGCGGATCAATAATGCCATGTGACCCGCCCATATACGGCGCGCGGCACTTCCGCCGCGGTCAGGCCGGTTGCCGTGCCGAATTCACGGTGGCCGCTTTGCAACAAATTTTGACCGACAAGATTGGCATCGACATTATTGCTGACGCGGTAGCCGAGGTTGGCATCAAGCCGCGTGTAGGCCGATACATGACTGGTATCGAGACCGCTTACGAAGTAGGCCGAGGTGTTCAGGCTCCAGTCGTCGTTGATCTTCCAGTCGGAACGCAGGTTGAGCTGGTGATGCGGCGTCAAACCTTCGGATGTTTCCTGGTTGGGCAGCGTCGTATCATGGCTGTGGGCATCGATGGTGATGTAGCTGTAACTGCCCTTCAATGTCCAGTCCGGCCGCACGTTCCAGCTGGCGGTCAGTTCTCCGCCATAGGTTTCGGCGGTCATTGAATTGCCGAATTCTACGGGTGTCACAAGGAAAGGCGGGTCAATGCCGTTGTTAACGATAAAGCCCGGCAAAGAATGGAAGGTAGCAAGCTTCGAGTAATCGTTGAAGAACAGCGCCGCGTCCAGCGACACATCTTTGCTGACCTGCTGGCGATAGCCGGTTTCATAGGCGACCAGTACTTCGGAATCAAAATTGCCATTGGGCACAAGCCGCAGCTGGGTACCGGCGCCGTTTTGGGCGATGACAAAGGCGTTCTGCTCCAGCAGTGTCGGCGTGCGCACCGCCCTTGCGATGGAGGCCCAGAGCGTCTGCCGCTCGTTCGGCGTCCAGTTGAGCGAGGCGCCGGGTTCAAGCTCGAAGCCCGAATAATCATTGTGCTCCACCTTGGTGCCGAGCGTCAGGTACAGTTCGTTCTCCACCAGCGAAATTTTGTCCTGCACGTAGAGATTGAAGTTATTGTCGGAACTGCTGGCAGGATTGATCTGGAAGTTGGCGGAATTGCTTTCGTTGTTGGTAACAAGCCGATAGCCGCCGCCAACCACAACCTCGTGCCGGCCGGTGGCCGCGAGGTTATATTGCGCCTCCGCATCCAGCGTCAGATGGCGGTCATCAATGACCTGCGGGTCGATACGGGACGTGTAGTCGATGTAGGATTGCAGCGTCAGAAGCCCGCCGGAAGCCGTCTGGGTTTTCCAGCGCTGCAGGATATTGCCGCCGGTGTAGGTCAGCGTATTGTCGAGAACGGCGCCAAAGCCAGGACCGAAATTCGGAATAAAATCATTCTGGTCGGCTTTGGTGCGGTAGACATCGCCCTGCAGCGTGTAATTGTCCCAGTCGGCGCGGAAGCCGCTGTGCAGGCCATTCCACGCATCATTCGCACCGCTGCCGTCGCCCCGGTCGTAATTGTCGCGGTCAAAGGCCTTGGCGTAAACGCGGTAGGCTCCGCCGTTGGCGAAGTTTCCGCCGTGCCGCGCGGTGAG
>JBBQWK010000093.1:0-6542 GCA_038210695.1 Alphaproteobacteria bacterium | reverse complement strand
TTGCTGACCTGGTTGTTCACCGGGCCGCCTGCGCGTTCAATAAACTGCTACAGGTCGACGAGGTCGATGAAATGGTCGGCCTGACGGCGCAGCTCGTCCGCCACCATGGGCGGCTGACTGCGGATGGTGGAAACCACCGTCACGCGCGTACCTTTGCGCTGTACCGATTCCAGCAGGCGGCGGAAGTCGCCGTCGCCTGAGAAGAGGATGATGTGGTCGACATGTTCGGCCAGTTCCATCATGTCGATGGCGAGCTCGATATCCATGTTGCCCTTGATTTTGCGGCGGCCGGAGGCATCGGTGAATTCCTTGGCAGGCTTGGTCACCATGGTGTAGCCGTTATAATCCAGCCAGTCGATCAGCGGGCGGATGGGGGAATATTCCTGTTCTTCCATCAGCGCCGTATAATAGAAGGCGCGGACAAGGCGCGAGCGGCCGGAGATCCAGCTGAGGAGGCGCTTGTAATCAATGTCGAATTCAAGGCTTTTCGCGGCGGCGTAAAGGTTCGCGCCATCGATAAAGACAGCCAGTTTCTCTTCTGAATAGAAGCAATTGGAAATGAATTGTTCGGAATTATTACCAGTTTTCAAGGCTTTGTCCCCTGTTGATCGCCCGGTGTTGAATACACGGGTCAATTTTTTACGATGCGCTTCGGTTTACTGTGCCGTCGCGAGCCTTAATGGTCAGAACAGCCAAAACCCCTTGGCTGTCTTTTTAAGGCGGACGGTATTATTAATGCAGAATGGTTGACATTGTCAAGGTGTTTTATTAAAAATGAAATGGCGCGGGGCCACTTGAAGTCAAGGCCGGCACACCTTATTTTTGTTGCAAATGCCGCGCCGGCGGATTATAAAAAATGCCTGATTTACAGGGGTTTTGTTGAAATCCCGAATCTCTAGAAAACAGCAAGGTTCAAACATATGGCTCGCGTCACCGTCGAAGATTGCATCCTTAAAATTCCCAACCGCTTCGAGCTTTGCCTCGTCGCCTCCCAGCGCGCGCGTGAAATCGGCTCCGGCTCGCCGCTCACCATCGACCGCGACAATGACAAAAACCCCGTCGTATCCCTGCGCGAAATCGCCGATACCGACATCTCGCTCGATAACCTGCGTGACTCGCTCATCAAGAACCACCAGAAGGTGATTGAAGTCGAAGAAGAGGGCGATGACGTGATTGATGTCATGGAAGGCGAATCCGAATGGGCCGCCGTCGCCAATCAGGCCGCTGAAACCGAAGTCGAAAGCGCCGGCATGCACGAAGCCGCCGATGACGATAAAGAGGAAGCCGCGCCCGCCGCTGATGAAGAAGCGGACGAGGAAGCTCCCGCCGCCGGTTATGGAACGGGCGCAGACGCCCCCGGCGAAGACGACAGCTTCTAAAAAAATCTCAGGCGTTAAAACCTGTTCAAATTAAAAAAGCCGCCTATAATTAAACCCTTAGGCGGTTTTTTTATGCCTGTAGAACTGTACCAGAAGGTTGCAACTTGATCCGTCAATACGAACTCGTCGAGCTGATTAAAAGCTACGATCCCGGCATGAACGAGGAGCTCGTCAACCGCGCCTACGTCTACGCGATGAAAATGCACGGCTCGCAAAAGCGCGCCTCCGGCGATCCGTATTTCTCCCACCCGCTCGAAGTCGCCGGTATTTTAACCGACATGAAGATGGATACGGCCACCATCTGCACCGCCCTGCTGCATGACACGGTGGAGGATACCGAAGCGACGCTGGAGGATATCGAAAAGCTGTTCGGCAGTGAAGTTGCCAAGCTGGTCGACGGCGTGACCAAGCTTTCCAAAATCGAATTCCAGAGCGCGCAGGAAAAACAGGCGGAAAATTTCCGCAAGCTGGTGCTGGCGATGTCGGAAGACATCCGCGTGCTGCTGGTGAAATTGTCCGACCGGCTGCATAATATGCGCACCCTGTTTCATATGCCGAAGCCCGAAAAGCGCAAGCGCATCGCGCTTGAAACGATCGAGATTTACGCGCCGCTGGCGGAGCGCATCGGCATCCACAAAATCAAGGAAGAGCTGGAAGATTTATCTTTCGCGGAGATCAACGCCGAGGCGCGCGACAGCATCACGGCGCGCCTCAGCTACCTGCGCGCCGAAGGCGGGGAGGCCGTTGTCGGCCGGATTATTACCGAGCTGACGAAGAAGCTGCAGGAAGCCGGGCTTGAAGCCGAAGTCTACGGCCGCGAAAAAACCAAATATTCCATCTGGAAGAAAATGCAGCGCAAGAACATCTCGTTCGAGCAGCTGTCCGACATCATGGCCTTCCGCATTTCCGTCACGGGCGTTTCGGAATGCTACCATGCGCTCGGCATTATTCACGGGCTTTACCCCACCGTGCCGGGCCGCTTCAAGGATTACATCTCGCTCCCGAAACCCAACGGCTACCGCTCCCTCCACACCACCGTCATCGGCCCTGAAAACCACCGCATTGAAGTGCAGATCCGCACGCCCGAAATGCACGAGGAGGCCGAGCTTGGCGTTGCCGCCCACTGGTCCTACAAGCAGGACGGCAATAGCGAGGGCAAATCCGCCGGCAAGACCGAAGGCCACCAGTTCCGCTGGCTGCGCGAATTGATGGACATTGTGGAGCATGCGCAAAAGCCCGAAGAATTCCTCGAAAATACCAAACTTGAACTTTATCAGGATCAGGTCTTCTGCTTTACGCCCAACGGCGACCTAATCGCCCTGCCGCGCGGCGCAACGCCTGTCGACTTTGCTTATGCCGTGCACTCCGACCTTGGCGATAAAACTGTCGGTGCCAAGGTCAACGGCCGCATCGTGCCGCTCAACACCGCGCTTGGCAACGGCGACCAGGTGGAAATCACCACCTCCAAAAGCCAGACTCCCTCCACCAACTGGGAGCGCTTTGTCGTCACCGGCAAGGCCAAATCGCGCATCCGCCGCTTCATCCGCATGCAGCAGCGCGACCAGTACATGGACCTTGGCAAGAAGATGCTGGAAAAGGTGCTGAAGCAGGAAGGTCTCGACTTCAACGAGAAAAATTTCAGCAACGACATCTATCACAAGTTCAACGTCGAAAACCTTGAAGACTTGCTGACTGGCGTCGGCTCCGGCAACGTGAGCGCGCGCGACCTGCTCTATGCCATCCATCCGGAGCAAAAACCGCGCGAAGCGCCGCCGACTCCGCAGAGCTTCATGTTGCCGGAAAAGAAAACCCACCAGAAGGGCAAGTCGCCGCCCATGCCGATCAAGGGTCTTATCCCCGGCATGGCGTTGCATTTCGCCCGCTGCTGCCACCCGCTGCCCGGCGACCGCATTGTCGGCATCGTCACGACCGGCAAGGGCGTGACCATCCACACGATTGACTGCGACACGCTGGAAAGCTTCGCCGACACGCCGGAGCGCTGGCTCGACGTGAGCTGGGAGGAGGGCGAAGATACGCCGGAATCACATGTCGGCCGCCTCCTCATCACCATCGCCAATGAACCTGGCGCGCTTGGCAACCTGTCGACCGTCATCGCCAAGAACAAGGGCAACATCACCAACCTTAAAATAACCAACCGGTCGATGGATTTCTGGGACATGATCATCGACGTTTACGTGCGCGACTCCCACCACCTGTCGGACATCATCGCCGCCCTCCGCGCGACGAAGGAAATCGCCACCGTCAACCGCGCGCGCAGCAGGTAGAGCGGACCGCCATGTTCAGACGCCGCGCGCCCAGAACCAAAGGCCAGAAATTCCGCGAAGCGATGTGGCCCAGCATGGGCATGAAGCGGTTGGGTCTGTACTACAAGCACCGCATGGGCCGGTTGCCGGGCACGCCGGAATTCATCGCCCGCGGCATCGCCAATGGTATCGCCATTTCCTTCACGCCCTTTATCGGCTTTCATATTCTGATCGGCATTGCGGTGTCGTGGTTTTCGCGCGCTTCCATGCTGGCGATGGTTCTCGGCAGCCTGATGGGCGGCAATTTCTGGACGCTGCCGCTAATCTGGATCGGCACCTACAAGCTGGGCAACGTGTTCCTCGGCAAGACGCACCGCACGGGCGCGGCGCTGGGCAAGGCGATTGAATCGGAACATTTCAGCTTCCACATGCTGCTGGACAAGCCGCTGCAGTTATTGCTGCCCATGTCGCTCGGCTCCATCCCCCTCGTCATCGTGTCATGGGTCGTTGCCTATTACCTGACGCGCGAAGCAGTGAAGCGCTACAAGGCGGCGCGTCTCAGCCGTATCCAGAAACGCCTGCCGAAACCGTCGGGTGAAATTATCCCATGATTATTGGCATCGGCACCGACATCACCGCCATCCCGCGTATTGCCAAAATTCTGGAAGCGCGCGGGGCGCAGTTCATCAACCGCTGCTTTTCTGAAGGCGAACAGGCAAAGGTGGAGGGCACGGCCAAGGGCAACGCCGCCCTACAGGCCGCGGGCTATGCCAAGCGCTGGGCCGCGAAGGAAGCCTGCGCCAAGGCGCTCGGCCTTGGCATCCGCGATGAAATTTTCCTCAAAGACATCGAAGTTTCCAATGATTCTCAAGGAAAACCGTCACTTACCCTATCCGGCGGGGCCAAAGACCGTTTGACCGCCTTAACGCCAAAGGGTATGACTTCTCATATACATGTCTCCTTAAGCGACGAGGCGGAAACCGCCCTCGCTTTCGTGGTGATCTCCGCAGAACAGATTGAACAGGGAAGATGAGCCGCATGGCCCCCGACACCGAAGATAAAAACAAAATCACCGCTGATGACTCCGCCGCCCTCGCGGCCGACCAGCAGGACGCCGTCGTCTACGCCAAGGCGACCGACAAAAAAGAAAAAGACGACGCGGTGGAGCTGGTCAAGGCCATGGCGATTGCCGCGATCATCGCCCTCGTCATCCGCTCCTTCCTGTTCGAACCGTTCAACATCCCGTCCGGCTCCATGTTCCCGACGCTACTGGTGGGCGATTACCTGTTCGTGCAAAAATGGACTTACGGCTACGGCATGTATTCCTTCCCCATGGATGCGATCCCCTTCAAGGGCCGCCTCATGAACGCGCCCGTCTCCCGCGGCGACGTGGTTGTTTTCCGCCAGCCTAAAAAAGTCGGTATTGATTACATCAAGCGCATCATCGGCCTGCCGGGTGATAAAATTCAGGTGACCAAGGGCCGCCTCTACATCAACGGCACCATGGTAGAGCGCGAGCCGCAGGGCACGGAAAGCTTCGAGGACGAAGGCCAGTTCCGCGTCTATACCAAATACCTTGAAACGCTGCCCAATGGCGTCAAGCATTACATCTATGAAATCGGCGATGACCAGCCGCTGGACGATACGCCGGTTTATACCGTGCCGGAAAAAATGTATTTCGCCATGGGCGACAACCGCGATGCCTCCCTCGACAGCCGCGTGCAGTCGGAAGTCGGCTTTATCCCCGAAGACAATATGATCGGCAAGGCCGCTGTCATCTTCTTCTCCGAAGGTGAAATGGCGGATTGTTCGCGTGACGGCATCTTCGGCGCGCTGCGCTCCGTCGGCTGCCGTGTCATCGAATGGCCGAAGGCGATCCGCTTCAGCCGCATCTTCCGCAACGTCTACAAGCTTTAATGACGATAAGCCCCGATAAAGCAGAAATTTTCGAAGCGCGCATCGGCTATACCTTCACCAGCCGCGAACTGCTGGACATGGCGCTGACCCATGCCTCCGTCCCGAAGTTCAAGTATAACAACGAACGCCTCGAATTCCTCGGCGACCGCGTGCTGGGGCTTGTCGTGGCGCAGATGCTGTATGAAGCCTTCCCCAAAGAGCGCGAGGGCGACCTTGCCAAGCGTCTTACCGGCCTTGTGCAGCAGGCGGCGCTTGTCGCCGTGGCGATGGACCTGCAGCTTGGCACTTTCGTGCGCCTCTCGGTGGGGGAGGAAAAAGCGGGCGGCGTCACCAAAGACGCGATAGTGGCGGATGCCATGGAAGCGCTGATCGGTGCGATCTATCTCGATGCCGGCTTTGATGCCGCCAAAAAATTCATCGAAGGCCGCTGGGCAAAACTGCTGCATGCCCATGCCTCCCCGCCGGAAGACCCTAAAACCCGACTGCAGGAATGGGCGCAGCAACGCGGCCTGCCGCTGCCGGATTATAAACTCGTCAACCGCTCAGGCTCCGACCACCAGCCGGCGTTTGAAATTGAAGTGCATGTCGAAGGGCAGGGCACAACGCAAGCCATTGCCGCCAGCAAGCGCACGGCGGAAAAAGACGCCGCCGCCAAAATGCTGCTGAAGATTGAAGGAGCGCCCTGAAAATGGCCGAAGAAAAAAAGAAATCATCGAAACCGAAAAAGCCGCCTGCCGCGCATAAATGCGGCTTCGTCGGCATTATCGGCGCGCCCAATGCGGGCAAGTCAACGCTCATCAACCAGCTGGTCGGCGCAAAGGTTTCTATCGTCAGCCCCAAGGTGCAGACAACGCGTGCGCGTGTCATGGGCATCGTCAACAAGGGCAAAACGCAAGTTGTCTTCATCGACACGCCCGGCATTTTCGCCCCGAAGCGCAGACTTGATAAAGCCATGGTCGCCGCCGCATGGGCCGGCGCGAAG
>JBBQWK010000092.1:0-6579 GCA_038210695.1 Alphaproteobacteria bacterium | reverse complement strand
GGGCTATGTGCACTGGCGTTTTGACGACATCACCCACCGCTACCAGATGGAAGCCGCCATACGGGAAGAGCGCGAAAAGCTGCGAGACTTCACCGATAACGCGCCCGTCGGCTTTTTCTCCGTCGATGAAGACGGTCGTTTGCAGTTTGCGAATGATACCCTCCTCCGCCTGCTCGGCGCGGATGCGCGCACCATTATCGGCAAGACGAAATTGCACGACTTCCTCGTCAACCCGCCGAAAGACGGCAAGCCCTATGACTGCTTCGAGGACGGCGGCTACCACCAGCATGGCGAGGCGCTGATGAAGGGCGCAGGCGGCCGTGTGTTCAAGGCCGCCATCACCCATTCGATCACCAAGGATGAAGAAGGCAAGGTCATTTCCCGCTCCGTCGTCTATGACCTGACGACCGAGCAGAAAATGCAGCAGGCCCTGCGCGAGTCCGAAGACCGCTTCGAGCGCTTGTTCGAGGAAGCGCCGGTCGGCATCTGCATGCTCACCGCCACCGGCAGCATTTCCGATGCCAACGCCACGCTGGCCGCCATGATGAAGCTGCCGGTCGGCGCCATCAACGGCAAGCATCTCCTCAGCTTCATCCACAAGGAAGACCAGCACCGCGCCGAAGAATGGCTGAAACAGCTGGCGCGCGGCGATAAAACATCTGCCTTTATCGAAGTCGCCCTCAAAGGCTCGATCGAAATTATCGCCCAGCTTTATGCCCGTAAATTCCGCGCCGGTGATAACTTCGTTTTGCACTTCATCGACCTGACGGAGCAGAAAAAGCTCGAAAAGCAATTCACCCAGAGCCAGAAGATGCAGGCCGTGGGCCAGCTGGCGGGCGGCATTGCGCACGACTTCAACAACCTGCTGACCGCCATGATCGGCTTCTGCGACCTGCTGCTGCTGCGCCACAAGCCGGGCGACCCCAGCTTTGCCGACATCATGCAGATCAAGCAAAACGCCAACCGCGCCGCCAACCTTGTGCGCCAGCTGCTGGCTTTCTCCCGCCAGCAAACATTGCAGCCGCGCGTGCTGGATCTGGCGGAAGTTCTCTCCGAACTCTCCCATCTCCTCCGCCGCCTGATTGGCGCGAATATCGAGCTGCGGTTGCAGCACTCCTCCGACATGAGCCTGATCAAGGCCGACCAGGGGCAGATGGAGCAGGTGTTGATCAACCTTGTCGTCAACGCGCGGGATGCAATGCCGAACGGCGGCAAACTGATTATCCGCACGCAGAACCTTGCCAACCCGCAAGGCCTGAAACTGTCGAACGATGAAACCCTGCCGCCCGGCAACTGGGCAGTGACGGAAGTGGAAGACGCCGGCACCGGCATTGCGCCCGATATCATGACGCGCATTTTCGAGCCGTTCTTTTCCACCAAGGAAGTCGGCGCGGGCACCGGCCTTGGCCTTGCCACCGTCCACGGCATTGTCCATCAGACAGGCGGGTTTATTTCCGTGCAGTCGACCGTGGGCAAGGGCACGATTTTCAGCATCTATCTGCCCCGCCACATCGAAGTCGAAGGCGCGAAGAAAGTGGAAGTCGTCGAGGAAAAGCAGGTCACGAGCGACCTGACCGGTTCCGCCAAAATTCTGTTGGTCGAGGATGAAGATGCCGTCCGCACCTTCAGTGCCCGCGCGCTGTCGAACAAGGGCTATCAGGTCATGGACGCGCCCGGCGGCGTTTCCGCCTTGCGCATTCTGGAAGAAAAGCAGTTCACGCCTGAAATCCTTATTACCGACGTCATGATGCCCGAAATGGACGGGACGACGCTCGCGAAGCAGGTGAAGGAAAAATACCCGCAGATTAAAATCATCTTTATTTCCGGCTATGCCGAAGACCGCTTCAAGGAACACCTTGGCAGCGACGTTTACTTCCTGCCCAAACCCTTCACGCTGAAGCAGCTGGCAACGAAAGTGAAAGAAGTCATGGAGAGCAACGGCTGATGCAGAAATATACCTTCATGCAAAAACTGGGCGAATTCCTGCTGGTGCTGGTATTTCTCTATGCCTGGTTCCTGGTGCAGTACATCTGCATCCGTCCTTTAAACGCCGTGCCGGTGGAAACCATCGCCAAAAGCACCTTCACCAGCTCCGTCATTTACGCGCTTGTCATTTATGGCGTTTTCAACGCCTTCTGCCGCAAACGCTTCCGGCCGGAAATGTACCTGAAGGTTTCGATTGGTATTTCCGTTATCGGCTTTATCCTCTGGTACTTCGTCAAAACCATCGCGGAAACGCCGGCATCGCTGATTGAATACACCTCGACCGCGCACCTGCAACTGAACGGCGCCACCGCCAATTGGCTCGCCATTATCAGTGACCCGCTGTTCCTGATGCCCATCTTCGCCTATGTCTACGGCAAGAAGCGCAAGACTGTATAACAGCAAGACCGCCGGTATCAGAGTTTAAACCGACAACCCAAATTCAATGTGGCGGCAGGAAAGGCTTGAGATCAGGTATGACAGAAAATAAAAATAGATACCGCGTATTTCAAAGCGACATAAAACCTTCTGATAAGATAAAACTTACGTACTATGATGGCGAGCTTAACCTTCATGGATATAGATCGGACGACAGTTTAATTTTCAATATTCGTTTTGAATATGTATTGTTGACCCGTGTATGTCCGGAAAGTATTCGTCTCAAGCTGCTAAACGACACTCAATCTTGCGTCGGCACTATTCTGGTAGACGAAGAAAGTGACGTTATTAATTGGATATCCGAGCAAGACCTGCAAATTACCGATATGAGTAATTTCAAACATTACATTTTTTTTCTGGCTAATGAAGTGGCGGATGTCATCGCACAAGGCGTTCCTATTTTTGACTATGTTTAAAACTCTATAATTCTAATACCGCGGGTAATACACCGCCCTTCGTATCAGCGCTATTTAATCAGAGATAAAATAGCCTTATTCTTTCACCGGCACATGCCGCACCGCGAGTATCGCCAGCAGTGCGACGATAGCGCCGCAGGTCATATCCGTCAGGTGATGCCCGCCGAAGGCCGGCGTGCCGAGGGCGAGCAGGATGTTCAGCACGACCAGAACCGGAAATAATATTTTCACGCCGCGTGCGCAATAGATAAAAACAATCGCCAGCGCAATATGCAGCGACGGGAACTGCACCACGCCCTGCATTTCTTCCGCACCCAACACCTTTAACGAACCATTGCGCAGCGCGCTGAAGGCATGCACATAGGGATCATCGCCAATCTGGAAGTAGCCATAGGCGCCTGACGCCGGCAAGAAAGCGCTGATGATGATGCAGACCATGGAGGTGATGATGAACAGCCACATCAATTCCCAGCTGCGCGGCATCATGCGCAAAAAATTCAAAGTCACCAGCAGCACCAGCATCTGGATGATGAGGCTGAAGTAAGCAATGCCGAAGATAATATAGAGGGCGCGGTGCACCTTCAGCCAGTCATAGGCCGTGATCCAGTCGAAACCTATGGCATGGTCCATCTGCACAAGGTAGCGGTCAATCAGCGGCCGCCCCCAGATGACGGTGATATAGCTTAAAACCGCCGCCGCCGTAGTAAACGCCAGCGTCACCGCGCCAAGATGCGTCAGCGTCGCAATCCGCGGATCTTTCCGGTGAAAGGTGTAAAGGTACGACAGGCCGAGCATAACAACCGTCCCCGCCAGCACCTGCAGGAAGCGCGCCGGCGCAATGGAAAGCCCCTGCAAACTGCCGAGCACAATATCCGCCACCACAAGCACGCCGATAAACGACCAGATAATTTTGGTGTTGCGCTGTGCGTTTACAAAAATTTCCCTGAAGGATGCCATGGACTGATTGTGCCACAGCCAAAGCCGCGCCCAAAGAAAAACGGATTTCCCGAAACAATCAGGAAATCCGTTTTTCTCTGGAGGAAAGTGGTTCGCTTACTTCGTAATAATGGTGCCGAGGATGGCAGTATCTGCCGCCGTCGGCGCGAAGCCGCGGTCGAAGGCACCCCGGAGGTCGCCGGTCGCCAGCGCCATGGCTTCCGTCGCTTCCGCCACAAGGCCGCCCATACCGAAGAACTCATGCGTCACGCCGGGGTAGAGCTTGATGCTGACCGGCACGCCGGAGGTAATGAGGCGGTCGGCATAGGCTTCACCGTCGGAGCGCAGGGGGTCGATCTGCGCCAGAATGATCGTGGTCGTCGGCAGGCCGGCGTGGGTTTTGGCGTAAAGGGGCGAGGCATAGGCATCCATCGCGTCCTTCTTGTCGGCAAGGTAGTGGCCGTAGAACCAGTCGAGCATCGGCGTGTTCAGCGGCTTGGCGGCGGCGTTTTCAATTGCGGACTGGCTCTTGGTGCCATTCACAAGGTCGGTCACCGGATAGACCAACACCTGGTGCACCGGCATAATATCGTCTTTGTCGCGCGCCATCAGCGAGACAACTGCGGCAAGGTTGCCGCCTGCGCTCTCGCCGGCGATAGCAATTTTGGAAGCGTTGATGCCGAGCTGCATCGCGTTGCGGTGCGTCCACAAATAAGATGCATAAGCATCCTGCGGCGCTGCCGGCCATTTATATTCCGGCGACTGGCGGTAATGGACGGAAATGACAATCGCCTGCGCACCTTCGCACAGGCCGCGGGGCGATGCATCATAGGTATCAAGATTGGCAATCACCCAGCCGCCGCCGTGGAAATAAACCACCGCTGGCCAGCCGCCCTGCGGCGCCTCGCCCTTCGGCGTATAAATGCGCGCCATGATCTGGCCATCGCCGCCATCAATCAGGCGGTGCTCCACCTTGCCGACCGGTAGCGGGTTGGCGGCAAAGGTGCGATTGGTAATGTTCTGGCCGTAGACGGCGGCCGCCGCGCGGTCCGGCAGGGGAATCAGCCGTGCCAGTTCCGGAGTCAGCGTTTCAATGGCCAGCGGGCCCATTTTGGCATGCGCATCAAGGATGGCCTGCATTTGTGCGGTGGGGGTGGACATGGCGTAACTCCTTAAAAAAATTCATCTTCCTTGCTCCCCTCCAATCGCTGCCTTTCGTTTTCGTTCCGTTCACCTGTTCAAGAAGCAAATCTGCTGTTTTCAGCCTGGAATGATGCTAACAAAATCATTGATATTATTAAATAAAATAAATGTTCCGTTTTTGTTTCATTTTGTTCTTGTAAAAAAGAACAAAGAAGGTACATTGGAGATAAGAAGTTTCGGTTGATACCGCTTCGCAAAACTGAGAAAAGGGGAAGAACAATGTCATCATCTGTTACCGCACTGCGTCCTGAGGGGAAGAACGATATGAACAACGCTGAAAAGCAAAAAGCGCTCGATGCCGCACTTGGCCAGATCGAGCGTGCCTTCGGCAAGGGCTCCATCATGAAGCTGGGCAGCGCGGAACATCAGGAAGTTGACGTCGTCTCGACCGGCTCCGTCGGCCTTGACCTCGCCCTTGGCATTGGCGGCCTGCCGCGTGGCCGTATTATTGAAATTTTCGGACCGGAAAGCTCCGGCAAAACCACCCTCGCCCTGCAGGTCATTGCACAAGCGCAAAAGGCCGGCGGCACCTGCGCCATTATCGATGCGGAACACGCGCTGGATCCCGGCTATGCCGTGAAGCTCGGCTGCAACATTGAAAACCTGCTGATCTCCCAGCCGGATGCCGGTGAACAGGCGCTTGAAATCTGCGATACGCTCGTCCGCTCCGGCGCGATCGACGTGCTCGTCATCGACTCGGTTGCCGCCCTTGTGCCGCGCGCCGAACTTGAAGGCGAAATGGGCGACAGCCACATGGGCCTGCAGGCACGCCTGATGAGCCAGGCGCTGCGCAAGCTGACCGGCACCATTTCCAAATCGCGCACCATCGTTATCTTCATCAACCAGATCCGCATGAAGATCGGCGTTATGTTCGGTTCGCCCGAAACGACGACCGGCGGCAACGCGCTGAAATTCTACGCCTCCGTCCGTCTGGACATCCGCCGCATCGGCTCCCTGAAAGACCAGGACGTTGTCGTTGGCAACCAGACCAAGGTCAAGGTCGTGAAAAACAAGATGGCGCCGCCCTTCCGCGTCGTTGAATTCGACATCATGTACGGCGAAGGCATTTCCAAAGAGGGCGAGATCATCGACCTTGGCGTCAATGCCGGCATCGTGGAGAAATCAGGCGCATGGTTTGCCTTTGATGGCGAACGCATCGGCCAGGGCCGCGAGAATACCCGCAAATACCTTAAAGAGAACCCGAAGGTCGCCGCCGCGATCGAGAAGAAGCTGCGTGAAAACGCGGGCGTGGTCGCAAACTCCATGCTGGCGGGACCCGAGGAAACCAACGACGATTCCGATGGTGATGACGCACCTGTCAAAACCAAGGGCAAAAAAGAGAAGGCAGAGGATTGAACCCCATAAGAAGCCACCCCGCTTCTATTCGATGATGATTGGGACTACACACATTTGACTAGCCATTGCCTTCTTTAAAAGGGCCGGTTCCCCTAGCCGGCCCTTTTTCTTTGCGCGTTTTCGGACATAAAAAAAGCCGCCCCTATGCAGGAGCGGCTTTTTTAAATTGAACGATTTAAGCGGCGTTCTTCAAGGTCGCCATGTCGATGACGAAGCGGTATTTGACGTCGCTTTTCAAGACGCGCTC
>JBBQWK010000091.1:0-6607 GCA_038210695.1 Alphaproteobacteria bacterium | reverse complement strand
AATTTGCCAACTACCTGCAAATCCACTACGTCAAAGACGCGGGCGAGCTTTCCGTCTTCTGCGGCGCGCTTGTCGGCGCAGGCCTTGGCTTCCTGTGGTTCAACGCCCCGCCCGCTGCGGTGTTCATGGGCGATACCGGTTCTCTTTCCATGGGCGGTGCGCTGGGCACGCTGGCGGTTATCACCAAGCATGAAATTGTGCTCGGCATCATCGGCGGGCTGTTTGTCATTGAAACCCTTTCCGTCATTATTCAGGTTGTGTCCTTCAAGACCCGCGGCAAGCGCGTTTTCAAGATGGCGCCGATCCACCACCATTTTGAAAAAATGGGCTGGCCGGAAACGCAAGTGGTCATCCGCTTCTGGATCATCTCGATCATCTTCGCCCTGATCGGTCTTTCAACCCTGAAGCTGAGGTAATCTTGATCAACCTTGGCCCCTTGAAAGAAAAAATGAATGGCAAGCCGGCGCTGATCGTCGGCCTTGGCAAATCAGGCATGCCGGTTTACGAGGCTTGCGCTGCCGCGGGCATTGACGCCATTTTGTGGGATGATAACGAAGCCGGCCGCAAAGCCGCGCTTGAAAAAGGCGCAACCGTCAAAGACCCGAAGGATATCGATTTTTCCACCATCGCTTTCCTTTGCCTTTCCCCTGGCATTCCGCTCACGCATCCTGCGCCGCACCCCGCCGTGCTGAAGGCGAAGGCCGCAAACATTGAAGTCTTAGGCGATATCGAACTGTTCCACCGCGCCAAGCCGCGCGCGAAAACCATCGGCATCACCGGCACCAACGGCAAGTCGACCACAACAGCGCTGATCGGCCATATTCTGAAAGAAGCGAAAGTCGCTTCCGCCGTCGGCGGCAATATTGGCGAGGCGGTGTTGACGCTGCCGGATTTGCCGAATGATGGCGTTTACGTGTTGGAAATGTCGTCCTACCAGACAGACCTTTCCACGACCTTTGCGCCGAATATTTCGCTGCTGGTGAATTTAAGCCCTGACCACCTTGACCGCCATGGCGATATGGCCGGCTATGTTGCGGCGAAAGAGCGCATGTTCCGCTGGTCCGGCACCGCTGTCATCAGCATGGATGATGACTGGTGCGTTGGGGTTTACGACCGTGTCAAAAAACAGGCGCAGCGCAAAATCATTGCCATTTCTACCGTGCGCCCGATGATGCACGGCGTCTTCGCCTCGATCGAGGGCGCGCTGTTTGACGGCAAAGAAAAAGTCATGGATCTCAATACCGCAAAGGCGCTACCCGGCCAGCACAACTGGCAGAATGCGGCGCTGGCCTATGTTGCCTGCCGTGAAGTGGGCGTTGCACCCGAATTGATTGTGAAGGGCATGCAGAGCTTCCCCGGCCTTGCCCACCGGCAGAATTTTGTACTGGCCATCGGCGGCACCAGTTTTATTAACGACAGCAAGGCGACCAACGACCAAGCGGCAGCCATGGCGCTCCGCACCTACAAGCCGATTTACTGGATTGCCGGCGGCAAGCCGAAGGACGGCCAGTATCCGGATTGCGAAAAGCATCTGTCGAACGTGCGCCATGCCTTTTTAATCGGCGAGGCGGAAGAAGCCATGGCGGAATGGCTGGCGGGCAAAAACATTCCCGCCACCCGCTGCGGCACGATGGATAAAGCGGTCGAGGCGGCCTACAAGCTGGCGGCGGAAGAGAAACTTGATAAATCCTTCATCCTGCTGTCCCCCGCCTGCGCCAGTTTTGACCAGTTCAAGAATTTCGAGCAGCGCGGCGACATGTTTGTGACGCTGGTGAAACAGCTGAAAGCCGCGCAGCCGGAAACCGTGAAAGCCGCCAAGGGAGCTTCCGCATGAACCAGATTGTCCGCACCGATAAATCCATCGTCGGCCGCTGGTGGTGGTCGGTTGATCGCTGGGCGCTGGGCGCGCTACTGGTGCTGGCGGGGCTTGGCGTTGTTCTGGTGACCGCCGCATCGCCCGCCGTTGCGGAAGGCCACGGGCTGCCGCCGTTCTTTTTTGTCTATCGCCACATCGCTTTTCTGGTGCCGTCGCTGCTACTAATGTTTTCGGTCTCCATGCTGAACCGGAAAATGCTCTGGCGCGTGGCGTCGGTCACGCTGCTGGCTTCGATGCTTCTTATGGTTGTGGCGATTTTCTTTGGCATGGAGATTAAAGGCGCGACGCGCTGGGTACACTTCCTCGGCTTTTCGCTGCAACCGTCGGAATTTGCCAAGCCCTGCTTCGCCATTGTTTCCGCCTGGCTCCTGACCCGCACGCAATACGACGAAAAATTTCCGGGACAGCCGATTGCCTGGGGCATTTTCTTTGCTGTCATCGGTTTTTTGATGCTGGAGCCGGACTTTGGCATGTCCTTCGTCATGTCGGCCATCTGGGGCACGCAAATTTTCCTGTCCGGCCTGCCCATGCTGCTGGTGCTGGTGCTGGTTGCGGGCGGCGCCATGGCGGTGACGGGGGCTTACTTCTTCTTCCCGCACGTCGCATCGCGCATTGACCGATTCCTTGACCCCGCCTCTGGCGACAATTACCAGGTGCAGAAATCGCTGGATGCTTTTTCCAACGGCGGCTTGTTCGGCACCGGCCCCGCGCACGGCGTCATTAAAATGAACCTGCCGGACGCGCATGCAGATTTTATTTTCGCTGTCGCAGGTGAAGAAATGGGTCTGCTGGCCGCCATTTTCATCGTCCTTGTCTTTTGCTTTATTCTGATCCGCAGCATTACGCGCGTGATGAATAGCGATGATTTGTTTATTGTGCTTGGCGCGGGCGGCTTGCTGATGCAGTTCACGCTGCAAAGCCTGATCCATATGGGCTCCTCCCTGCAACTGCTGCCGGCCAAGGGCATGACGCTGCCGTTTATCAGCTACGGCGGCTCCTCCCTTCTTTCGCTCGGGCTTGGCATGGGCTTTCTGCTGGCGCTGACCCGCAAGCGGCAACAAAATTCATCGACCACCATGTGGCGCAACTGGACGACGCAATTCGGGGAAACCAATGCCTGACAACCAAAAGACGATTATTCTTGCCGCCGGCGGCACGGGTGGGCATTTATTCCCTGCAGAAGCGCTGGCGCAGGAACTGCTGAATCGCGGGCACAAGGTGGTTATTTTTACCGACAAACGCGGCAATGCGTTTAAAAGCCTGGGCGATCGCGCCACCATTCACATCGTCAGCGCAGCCACGCTTGGCGGCGGCGTTGTCAAGAAACTGAAAGCTGTGGCGGACATGGCGCGCGGCGTGTTGCAGTCTTTCTTTCTGCTGCGTAAATACAAACCGGCGCTGATTGTCGGCTTTGGCGGCTACCCGTCCTTCCCCGGCGTGCTGGCGGGGCAGGTGATGCGCATCCCCACCATTCTGCATGAACAGAATGCCGTGCTGGGCAAAGCAAATAAAGTGCTGGCCGACCATGCGGTGCAGATTGCCCTGTCGCTGCCCGATACCAAGGACATCAAACCCGGCAACCAGAACAAAGTAACGGTAACCGGCAACCCTGTGCGCGCCGGCATTGTCGCGGTGCGTGACAGCCTTTATGAACCGCCGAACGGCGAGATGCGTATTTTTATCACCGGCGGCAGTCAGGCAGCCAAGGTTTTTGCCGATGTGATGCCGGGCGCGGTGCAGAAGCTGTCACCCGAGCTGCAAAAGAAACTTTTCGTCGTGCACCAGTGCCGCGAGGATGCGATTGCGGAGACAGAAAAACGCTACCGCGCCGCGAACATCCATGCAGAAGTAAAATCTTTCTTCTCCGACATGCCGGAGCGGCTGAAGAACTGCCAGCTGTTTATCGGCCGCGCCGGCGCCTCGACGGTGGCCGAGGTCGCGACTGTCGGCCGCCCTGCGATCTTCGTGCCCTATCCCGGCCATGCCGATATGCAGCAGAAGTACAATGCCGAGGTACTGGAGAAAAAAGGCGGTGCCTGGATTATGCTGCAGGAGCATTTTAATGCCGAAAGCGTTTCCGCCAAGCTGACGGAAATGATGCAGACCCCCGGCATGCTGGCTAATGCCGCCGCCGCCGCCAAAAGCTGCGGCCAGCCCAATGCCGCAAAAAACCTTGCCGACCTTGTTGAAAAAAAACTATAAGAACAATCCTTTTTTAGAAAGCCTCACGCCCATGAAACAGACATTCCCCTTCGCCATCGGCACGCTGCATATTATCGGCATCGGCGGCATCGGCATGAGCGGCTATGCGGAAGTGCTGCATAACCTTGGCTACAAGGTTCAAGGCTCCGATCAGGCGGAAAATGCCAATGTGGTACGTTTGCGCTCCCTTGGCATCCGCGTGCTGCTGGGCCATTCGGCAGAGAATATTATTGATGACAAGGGCGTTGCCTGCGCCGTCGTCGTCAAATCAACCGCCGTGAAAGACACCAACCCTGAAATTATTGCGGCACACGCGCAGCATATTCCCGTTATTCCGCGCGTGACACTGCTGTCGGAATTGATGAAATCAAAATGGTGCATCAACATTTCCGGCACCCACGGCAAGACGACGACGACATCCATGATCGGTACCGTGCTGGAAAAATCCGGCCTTGACCCGACCGTCATCAACGGCGGCATCATCAACGCCTATGGCACCAACACACGCATGGGCTCCAGCAACTGGATGGTCGTGGAATCGGATGAAAGCGATGGCACCTTCGCGCATCTGCCCTCCGTCGCCTCCATCATCACCAATATCGACCCCGAGCACCTTGATTACTTCGGCACTTTCGACAAGGTGAAGGAAGCCTACGTCGCCTATGCGCAGAACCTGCCCTTCTACGGCATTGTTGTCGCCTGCATTGACCATCCCGTGGTGGCAGATCTGATTCCGCAATTCCGCCGCCGTGTTATTTCCTACGGCTTTTCGGATGCTGCCGATATTCAGGCCTTCAATATGCAGACGACACCGGATGGCCTCACCTATGACATCCGCTTCAATGACCCGCGCCTCTCGAACTACCCGAAGGAAATCAAGGGCGTGAAGCTGCCGATGTTCGGCCCGCATAACGTGCTCAATTCACTCACCTCCTTCGCCGTCGGCCATCACATCGGCATTCCTTATGAACGCATCGTCGAGGCGCTGGCCAAATTCTCCGGCGTCAAGCGCCGCTTCTCCACCACGGGCATCGTCAACAACATTACCGTCATTGATGATTACGGTCATCACCCCGTTGAAATTGCTGCTGTGCTGAAGGCCGGACGCGATGCTATTTCCGGCCGCGGCAAGGGCCGCGTGATTGCGATTATGCAGCCGCACCGTTATTCGCGCCTGTCATCGCTGTTCGACCAGTTCTGCAACTGCTTTACGCTGGCGGATGAAGTTATCATCGCCGATGTTTATGCCGCGGGCGAGGAGCCGATTGCGGGCGTCAACAAGGACGCCCTTGCCAGCTGCGTGCGCAAGGCGGGCAAAGATAAAGTCCATGCCCTGCAAAAACCGGAAGATCTGGCGCCGCTCATCGCCTCCATCGCCAAGCCGGGTGACTTTGTTATTTGCCTTGGCGCCGGCACGATCACGCAGTGGGCGCATGCCCTGCCGCGGGAGCTGGAAGCGTTGCTGGGCATCGCGCCGAAAGCAGCCAACGGCCACCATTGATGACTCTTTTTTCCAACAAGCCGCCGCTGCCGCATAAATTTACGAGGGGTTTGGCCGACAAGCTGCCCAAAGTGCGTGGCCGCGTGACCGAAAACGCGCCGCTGGGCCATATGACATGGTTTGGCGTTGGCGGCCCTGCAGAAATTCTGTTCAAACCGGAAGACAAAGAAGATTTAATCAACTTCGTGGCGCACTGCCCGAAGACGGTGCCGATCACGCTGCTGGGCGTTGCCTCGAACCTCATCATCCGAGATGGCGGCATTCCCGGCGTTGTCATCCGCCTTGGCCGCGAATTCGCCAGCATCGCAGCCTTTGGCGAAAGCGTGACGACAGGTGCCGCCGCGCTTGATATGAACGTGGCGCTGGTGGCGGCAAAGCACAGCATTGCGGGGCTTGAGTTCCTCTCCGGCATTCCCGGCACCATTGGCGGCGCCTTGCGCATGAATGCCGGTGCTTATGGCGGCGAAACCAAGGACGCGCTGGTCACGGCGGAGGTGCTATTCCGTGACGGCAATGTAAAAGATATGACGTCGGAGGCCATGGGCCTTAGCTATCGCCACAATAACCTGCCGAACGATGTGATTTTTATGGGCTGCACGCTGAAGGGCGTGCCCGGCGACAAGACCGAAATTGAAGCCCGCATGGACGACATTAAAAAGAAGCGCAGTGAAAGCCAGCCTATCCGCACCAAGACGGGGGGCTCCACCTTTGCCAACCCCGAGGGTGATGCGCGCGCCTGGCAGTTGATTGACCAGGCGGGCTGCCGCGGTTTCCGCGTCGGCGAGGCGGAGATTTCACCGCTACATTGCAACTTCATGATCAATACCGGCAACGCCACCGCCGCCGATATCGAGCGGCTGGGGGAGGAAGTGCGGAAACGCGTGTTCGATAAATCCGGCGTGACCTTGCGCTGGGAAATCAAGCGCATTGGCGTGCCGCTGGAAAAAGACGCTGATATTGCTGCCTTTATATCGGCAGCCGCAGGTCAGCCCAGTCATTAAAATGGCCCTCGCAGCCAAGCGCCATCA
>JBBQWK010000090.1:0-6613 GCA_038210695.1 Alphaproteobacteria bacterium | reverse complement strand
CCGCCTACCAGATGTCGGGCCATATTTATCTCCGCACGCCGCTGACGCTATTGTCGCCGGCCTGGGATTCTTCCGTATCTTCCGCCGACGGCATGAGCGTCTATACGATTGGCGACACCCCTGTTGTCCTTCTTTCGGACGAGGGCCGCATGGTGAAGGCGCATATCGCTTCTTCTGACGAGGTAACTCCATGACGAACAACGAGAACGAGAACCACGACGTCGATATCGACACGCAGGAAGACTTTGACCGCGAGCCGGTACAAAAAGCGTCGCTGAAAGACACGTGGGACAGCAACCCGCTGTTGAAAATCGCGGCGGTGATCATTGTCATTGCGCTGCTTGCAGGCGGTTACGTCACATTCTTCGGCTCTACCGCCGATAACATCAAGAAAGCCACGATTGCGGGCAGCAACAACACAACGGTCAAGGCGACTCCTGGCAAAGGCGCTGACGTTGAATATCTTGAAACGATCAAGAGAGAGAACGAGCAGAACGCAAAGAACGCCGTGAAGAGCGGCTCCTCCGCGATGCCGATCGTCCTTGCGCCCTCGCAGGAAGACAAGCTTGCCGTCCCGCCGTCGCCGGCCGTTGCCGGCAGCGACCCGTTGCAGGAATGGCGCGCCAAGGCCGAAGCCCGCCGCATGCAGATTGAAGAAGCGGCGCCGCCCCCTGAAGAAAACGAAATGCCCGCCGCCGACGTTCCCGTCGTGCAGCCCATCCGCCCGCAGCAGACCGTGAAAATGGACCCCAATGCTGCCAAGGTTCTGGCAGAGCAGATGCGTGCCATCATCAACACGCAAGTGCCGAAAAACTCGACCACGCGTAAAGTGACGATGCGCCCCTCGCCCTATTCGCAAAAACTGAAAGTAGATGCGGAAGCGGAGAAAAAAAAGCGCGATGAACTTTCAGCGCTCGCTGCAACCACCGATGTCAAATACATCGATACGAATGGCAACCCCGTCTACAACCAGAGCGCGCAGGCCCAGATCAAGGTCATCGTTCCCGCCGGCAACATCGCCTATGCCCAACTGCTCAACGACCTGAACTCCGACGTGCAGGGACCGGCGCTGGCGCAGATCCTTTCCGGACCGTTTGAAGGTGGCCGGGCGATCGGCGACTTCCAGAGGCAGGACGAATACCTGACCCTTAACTTTAAGCGCATTGTGAAGGATGGCGTGAGTTATTCCATCAACGGCATCGCGCTCGATGAAAACACGACGCTGGCTGCGCAGCAGACCGACGTTGACCACCACTACTTCCAGCGCATCATCCTGCCGGCAGCTGCCCAGTTCCTGACAGGTTACACGCAGGCAGCAGCGCAGGTTGCAACAACTTCAAGTGCAGTGCCTTCGGCAGGCGTTGTCACAACTTCTCCCGCGCCTGACGCAAAGCAACAGCTGATGCAGGGTGCGACGCAGGCTGCAACTTCCATCTCCAACGTCCTGACGCAAGACCAGGGCCGTCCGATCACGGTCTATGTCCAGCGCGGCACCACCATGGGCATCCTCTTCATGGATCCCGTCACCACGGGGAATGCACAATAATGACCAATTCAGACAATTTCGAAACCGATACCGACACCGAACAGCTTGATGAATTCGACACGCCCGACGTTGCGGAAGACGGCACCGCGCCAGCGCCAGTGAAAAAATCGGGCGGCGGTGCGGGCAAAATTATCGCCCTGCTGCTCGTTCTCGGCATCGGTGGCGCCGCCGGTGCCGCCAAAATGGGTTTTGTCCATCTGCCGGTCAACATTCCCGGCATTACGCCAGCCGCCAAGCCGCCGCAGCCGCAAGCTGCCGCCACCACCGCACCTACCGGCACTGAAATGCCCGCCGCGACGCCTGCCGTACCCGGCATGACGCCTGTCACCGGTGCCGAAGCGCAACCGCCGGCTGCCGCACCCGCATGGAATTCGCCCGTTGTTGCAACGCCGGAAGCCGTACCCGCGGCTGACGCCGCCAAGGCCGGTGAATCCAAAGTTAACCCGACCGCGCTGATGCCGGAAGCTATTGGCGCTGCGCCAAGCGGCGCCCCCGGTATTGCTGCGCCCGACGCGCTTGCCTCTCAGCCGGCGGGAATTTCAAACCCCACCATCGCCGCACCGGAGGCGACCCCTGTGGATCCGTTGTCCATCACGCCGGCACCTGCCGCTACGGCCGCGCCGACGACACCTGTTAGCGCAGATCCGCTGGCTGCAACCGCTCCCGCGCCTGACGCGCTGCCGACCGCAACAGCAACGCCGCCTGTCACGCCCGCCGTTGTCGCCGCGCCTGATGCCGAAACCGCCGCCAAGCTTTCTGCTGCGGAAGTGAAAAACGCCGATCTCGAAAAACAGCTGGCCAATGCAAAGGCCGAGCTGGCGAAGAAGGAAGCAGATCTCGCCGCCGCCAAAGCCAAGCACCCTAAAGCCGCGCCGGATGACATGGCTGTCAGCACGCCTGCAACCGCCGAACAAACGAGCGCTGTCCGTACCACCACGCGCAGCATCCGCCATACCCGTCACACAACGGGCACCGGCGCTGCCTACAAGTCGGCCGGCAGCCGCTGGGTCCTGAAATCCGCCAAACCGGGCATGGCCTGGGTTGCGATGCCGGGGTCGAGCGAGATCAAGGCCGTCGCCGTCGGGGATAATCTCCCCGGTGTTGGCCGCGTCACCGCTGTCGGCAAGGATTCCGCCGGCCGCTGGGTCGTTTCCGGCACGCGCGGTTCGGTTAACCAATAAGTAAGATTTTGAGAACGATTCTCAGAAAAACTGCTTTTGGAGTCAATTTTCCGCGCATTTTAGGTAATCTTAGAAGCGAAAATAAACTTTTATTTGCTATTGTTTTCAATAGCTTATAATCTAATTGCGACCTATTCGCATATACTGGCAGTTTGCGAAAATTGCCAAAAGATGATGTAATAGTCTTATAGCCTGCTCTGGGGAACCTTTTAGGGTGTATTCATGACGTATCGTCATTTTTGCAAGGTCTTCGCTTTTGTTGCCGTGATGCTGGTACTGGGTTCGCACGACGCCCATGCCCAGAAGCTGGGTGATGTTCTTACTAACGTTCTCGGTTCATGGGGCAACGTCCAGAACGTCTTCTCCACCATCGCCTGGGTTGCTGGCGCCTTCCTTGGCGTTGCCGCGATATTCAAATTTAAAGACCACGTCGATAATCCGATGCAGCATCCGCTCTCTGCGGGCGTCAAGCGGATGATCGCGGGTGGCATGTTCCTGTCGCTGCCCTTTACTATTAAAGCGGTCAACGGCTCCCTTTTCGGCAACGCGGGTTTAGGTGCCAACCAGGCCAAGGTCGACGGATTCAATACGGCGGCTCTCTCCGCCGGCGGCCTAGATAAAATGGTTGTCGATGTCATGGCCAACATCGCAGGCCCGATTGAAAACCTGCTCACAGCTTTCTCATATCTTTCCGCGATCGCCCTGATGCTCGTCGGCATTTCCCGCCTGACGAAGCGCATGGAGGAGGGCCCGCGCGGCCCCGCCGGCTTCGGGACCATTATGACATTTATAGCCTCGGGTATGCTGTTCAACTACGGCTCGTCGATGGGGGCATTTACATCAAGTATGTTCGGCGACGCGAGCCTGATGACCAAGGTCAAGATTGACCCGACCGTCATCGCCAACGCGGCAGATGCCGGCAAGATACAATACGTTTTGGAAGGTCTTGAAGTGTTCGTCATGATTGTCGGATACATCGCCTTCCTCAGAGGATGGTTCGTCTTGAAGAGCTTTGCCGACGGGCAGCAGGGTGCTACCCTCGCGCAAGGCTTGACGTTCCTGTTCGGTGGGGCCATTGCCATCAACATGGGTGAGTTCGTGAATGCGATCACCAATACTGTTGGCGTCACGGGCCTCACATTTACCTAGTAGACAAGTTATTAAAACTTGCTACAATTCAACTCTAATGTGTGTAAGTGAAGGAGCAACTATAATGAAACGGTCAAAAATCTCGCATAAACTCGCTGCAATCGCCACCGTCGGCATGATGACGGGCGCAAGCTCGGAAGCCATGGCAACCACGGCTGTCAACTTCAAAACCATGTCCCAGAACATCGTCGTCGCGTCTTCGGGTTTCAACAACCTGATTTCGACGGTCTGCTGGATTGGTGGCGCCGGCCTCGGCGTTGCGGGCATCTTCAAACTGAAGCAGCACGTTGATAACCCGGGTCAGACACCGATGAAAGACGGACTCATTCGTATCGCCTGCGGCGGTGGTCTGCTGTCCTTCCCCTTCATTGAATCTGCGATGCAGGGCTCTATCTCTGATGGTTCGGCAGGTACAGTTGCTGCGTCGAACGTGAAAATGGATTCCGTTTCTGCGTTCCAGTAAGACAAGACAAGGGTAAGCGGTAGATACATCTATGGCTTATCTGAAAATCACGCCCGGTATCAGCGCTTTATCTGATGCCGGGCGTATTTTATCTGCAGATGTGCACAAGCCGTCCGACGACGTGAAAGCCAAGGTCCTGTCTCGCGACGACAACACCTGCCGCTACTGCGGCTTTCAGTCGAAGAAATATCAGGAAACGAATTACATCGGCAAAAGCGACAAGGTTTCAGGCCCGGACGATTTTGCCACGGCCTGCACTTTCTGCTACCAATGCTTCCACATTGAACGCGTCGACCGCATGCAGTCGGGCGCCATCATCTGGCTGCCGGAAATCGGCCAGGCGGCGCTGCACCACCTCTGCCGCGCCATTTACGTCGCCCGCATTTCCCAAGGGCCCATGGCCGATGCAGCGCGTGATGCGATGGAAGCGCTGCTGGCCCGGAAAGAAGAAGCCAAGAACCGCCTTGGCACCGACAGCCCCAAAATCCTCTCCACCGTCTTGCAGGATTTTCTCGAGACCTCCGAATACAAGCAGCGGCCCGCCAAGCTGAAGGGTTTCCGACTGCTGCCGCTCGACCGCCGGATTATCAAGGAAGGCGATCTCGAGTTTAACCAGTTCCCGCAGATCCTCGCCTTCTGGCGCTCGAAGGACGGCCCCTTCGGCGACCTGCCGCCGCGCAAATGGGTCAAGATGTTCTATGACCTCAAAGCCGGCGTCAAAGCCGGTGCTGCCGTCGATCCGCCCGTCGCCAGTTCCGAGAGTTAAGCCATATCGCTGTTTGTCCGTTTAGGCGCGCGCCACGCTCTTTGAGGAAAATCACGCGTTTTGTTTCCGGAATGCCAATTCAAACAAAAGTCTCTTTTTCACCCGCAAGCTTCTGGTATATATTAACAAATCACGAGCGGCCGGATTTTCGGCAGCGGTAACGGGAATTCGCTATGGGCATCCTCGACAGTATCTTGAAACCAATGGTCCGCCTGCTGCGCCAGCCGGTTGAATCCTTCATCCGCCTGGAGACCGCCGACAGCGAAAACGTTCTCGCCGCGGAAGACGGATCGCTCATCACCATCGTCAAGGTCGACGGCGCCCGCCAGATCATCGGTGATCAGGAATACAAAAAAATTCTCTCCGACTGCGTCGTCAAGCTCGGTACCCGCTTCGACCGCACCGGCCACGCGATGCAGATTTATTTCTCGCGCAGCCCCGACCGCATCCAGGATGAAATCCGCCAACTGCTGCGCCCCAACGCCACCGCCGCCCGCAACGTCGGCCTCGAGATCGACGACATTTTCGAAGAGCGCGCAAGACACCTCAGCCACTACCTTGCCTGGGAAGAAATTTACTTCGTCCTCTGGACGCGTCCCGCCATTTTGTCGAAGACCGATTTCGCGCGCGAAGCTGAACGCTCGCGCAAGAAAAAATGGGTCAAGGCAGATGACGCGCAGTATCCCTTCACCGGCATCGAAGGCCTGCGCACCCGCCACGCATCCTTCTCCAACGGTACCGTCGTATCATTGCGCGAGATGGGCATTCAGGCATCCGAAATGGAAGTGCATGACGCGCTTGTCGCCGTGCGCTCCAACCTTGTACAGGTGTCCGGCGATTCCACATGGCGCGCTTTTTTACCCGGCGACCCGATCCCCGCGCGCGCGCCGGAGCGCAAGAACGACTTGTCCGAAGTTTTGTGGCCCACATTGCGCCAGCAGCTGACCACCGCCTCCGCCCGCGTTATCAACGACCATATTGTTGAAATGGGCAAATACGTCTGGGGCGGCGTCGACATGGTTCTTGGCCCCACCGATCCTATTCCCTTCCCGCAGTTCCTCGCCCGTATGACGGAAGCGAAATGCCCCTTCCGCATGTCCTTCCTGATTGAAGGCGGCGGCGTGCAGGGCATGGCCATGCAGGCCTTCCTGTCGTCCGTCTTTGCCGTCACCAACGCCGAAAACAAGCTGGTAAAGGACGCGCTTGAAGCGTTGTCCTTGATGTCGCGCGCCGAGCCGGTTGTGAAATTCCGCCTGTCGTTCTGCACCTGGGCCCCGACAGATGACATCAATCTGCTGGAAGACCGCCTTTCCGCTTTGACGCAGGCCGCTGAATCCTGGGGCTATGCGCAGGTCTCCTCCATCTCCGGCGATCCGCTGGATCAGGTCATGTCCTCCGCCATGGGCATTCACTGCGCCTCCACCGCCCCGCCTGCGGTGGCACCGCTGTATGAAGTCATGAAGCTTATTCCGTGGCAGCGTGCGTCCTCGCCATTCGATAAAGGCTCC
>JBBQWK010000089.1:0-6651 GCA_038210695.1 Alphaproteobacteria bacterium | reverse complement strand
CAGCGCCCGGTGCAGCGTTTGTTCGAGTTGTCTAGACAGCATAACTTCCCCCTTATTTCTGCGGCTGTGCGCCGCTTATTCTTTTTCCATCGTGCATTGCAGCGGGTGTTCGTTCTTGCGGGCGTAGTCCATGACGAGGTTGACCTTGGTTTCGGCGACTTCGTAGGTGAAGGTGCCGCAGATGCCGACACCCTTGCGGTGCACATGCATCATGATCTCGGTCGCTTCCTGCTTATCTTTGCTGAAAAACCTTTCCAAGACGTGAATAACGAAGTCCATCGGCGTAAAGTCGTCGTTTAACAGAAGCACCCGGTACATGGAGGGCTTTTTGGTGACGGCCCTTGTGCGGGTCAGAACGCCGATATCGGTGCGGCCCGGGCGGTCCGGTTCGCGGTCGTCGTCCCCCATGGTGATGTCGAGCTTTTGCCGATTCATTTCAATCTCTTGCCTTGGATCTGTCTCAGCGCGGGGCGAATTCCCCTGCCTTTTAAATATTGTACGCAGTTGATCAAAAGTACCCCCGAAAAAATGCTTTACAAGAACATCCACTTTGCATAAATTGGCAACCCAACCGCCATTTTGCGTAATAAAGTTTCAAGACCGTAGGATATTCGTGTTGAAAGTTAGAAATTGGGTCAAAGCCGGCGCCCTCGCCCTCGCCTTTAACGTTGCTGCTACCATGCCCGCCGATGCGCAAAGCCGCCATCATCATGGCCGCCTGCACCGCACGCCGCATACCACGACGCAAATCGCAGACCAGAAACCCAGCCGCTATGCCGCAATTGTTGTTGATGCCGATAACGGTCTTGTGTTGTACGAGCGCGACGCCGACCAGCGCCTGCACCCCGCCTCCACCACCAAGGTCATGACCGCCTATCTGGTGTTTGACGCCCTTGCCTCCGGCAAGCTGAAAATGGACCAGCGCCTGAATATCTCGGAAAACGCTGCCAGCCAGCCGCGCACCAACCTTGGCCTGATGAGCAGCGTCACCACACGCAGCGGCACCAAGGGCCACCGCACCAGCGTCACCACATCCACACAAACCGTCCGCACCATTACCGTTGAAAACGCGCTGAAAGGCATGCTGTGCCATTCCGCCAATGACGCCGCGGTTATTTTTGCGGAAGCGCTTGGCGGCACGGAAGACAACTTCGCCAAAATGATGAATGCGAAAGCAAAATCGCTCGGCATGGATGGCACCCACTACGTCAACCCCAATGGCCTGCCGGACGACCGCCAGAAGACGACGGTTGAGGATTTAGCCCTCCTGTCCCGCGCCGTGATCCGCGATTTCCCGCAGTATTACCCGCTTTTTGATACCGAAACCTTCAGCTTTAACGGCGCGACCTATCGCAATACCAACAACCTGCTTGGAAAATATCCAGGCATGGATGGCATCAAGACGGGCTGGATTGCAACCTCCGGCTATAACCTAGCCGCCTCCGCCCTGCGCGACGGCAAACGCGTCATCGGCATTGTTTTTGGCGCTCGCTCGCCCGCGGAGCGCAAGGAAGACATGACCCATCTGCTCGACTTCGGTTTCGAGAAAATGCGCAACCCCGAGGCGCGCTTCGCCTTCGGCCGCTCGACCGGCGATAACGGCGAACGCTATGTCGCCCTGCCGCCCAAATCGGGCGAGGAAGATGCCCCCGAGGCGCCGAAAATCGACAGGCCGACGACTTTGCTGAACAGCTTCAACTCCCCCTTCGGCCGCGACACCATGGCGCGCCAGCCGCTGATAACGCCGGAGCTGTTTTTCAAGCCGCAGTATGAGCCCGGCAAGCTGCCGGAAAATCCGCCCCCCGCCCCGCCGCAGGACAAGGCTTTGCCGCCCTCGGTCATTCGTCAGCGCGGGCCCAATTCGCCGGTTTGAAGACCGGCCCCGATTTATCCACATATCCCCCGCATTTGATTAGATTATTTCAAATGCTCGCTAGACAAACCGTGCCCGCCGGACCATAATTATTTATAGGGGCATAGTTGGGGATTTTATGACATTGATGACAACCATCAGGGCCAAAGGCGTTTTCGCCATTCTCCTTGCCGCCGTACTGCTGGCGAGCGTTGCCGCAGGCCCTGCGGATGCTGCCCGCCACCACCGCCGCACCGTATCGCATGTGAGGGCCGTCCAGCCTGACCGCTTTGCCGAAATTGTGATTGATGCGCAGACCGGTTTTGTCCTGAGCGAGAAGAACCCCGATAAGCGCCTCTACCCCGCGTCCATGACCAAAATGATGACCCTCTACCTTGCCTTCGAGGCGATCGAAGGCGGGCAGATGACCAAGGCGCAGCGCGTGCCGGTGTCCGCCAATGCGCAATATCAGGAACCCTCCAAGCTGGGCCTTGAGGCCGGCTATTCGATCCGCGTCGAAGATCTGATCCTCGGCATCGTTACGCGTTCCGCCAATGATGCGGCAGTGACACTTGGCGAAGCCGTCGGCGGTTCTGAATCGCGCTTTGCACGCATGATGACCGCGAAGGCGCAGCAGCTGGGCATGAAGAACACGCACTTCGTCAACGCCTCCGGCCTGCATGACCCCGACCAGTATTCCAGCGCCCGCGACATGGCGATTTTGGCGCAGGCGATCATGCGCGATTTCCCGCGCCAGTATCACTACTTCAGCACGCCGAGCTTTACCTATGCGGGCGTCACATCGCTCAACCACAACAAGCTTTTGAAAACCTATCAGGGCTGCGATGGCATGAAGACAGGCTATGTCTATGCCTCCGGCTATAACCTCACGGCCTCCGCCGTGCAGGGCGGCCACCGGCTGATCGGCGTTATCTTTGGCGGCCGCACGGCGGCTGTGCGCAACAAGACGATGGAAGATCTGCTGGATGCCGGCTTTGCCCGCATTGCCGACCCCCGCGTTGCCGCGCTTATCCAGCACCGCACCGATATGGCGAAGGGCGTCGCGCCCAAGGCGCAGGCCGGTGCCGCACAGAAAATTGTTTCCTTCAGCCAGACGCAGCTGGCGACCCGCACCCAAGGCAGCCTTGATGCCGCCGGCGCCAACAGCAATTCCTATGACGATGTGGAAGAAGGCGATGCCGGCATGACCGCCGATATGCCCGCCGCTGCCGCCATGACTGCCGCAGCGCAGCGCCAGACCGCAGCTGTCGCGCCGCAACCTGCAGCAGCGCCGGCACCCGTTGCCGTCAACCGCGGAGCCATTGCCGCAGCCCGGCCCGTTGCTATTGCTCGCCCTGCCATTACCGCGCCGCGCGCGCCTGTTGCCCCTGCGCGCGTTGCAATTGCACCTGTCGCCCGCGTGACGCCGGCGCCTGTGTTAATGACCGCGCCCACCAACGGCCAGCCCGTGCGCATGGCCATGGCAACATCGCCTGAATTGATTGCCCCCGCCATTCCGGGTTCCGTTTCCGGCAGCTGGGCGGTGCAGGTTGGCGCCTTTGCGACCCATCAGGCGGGCGTTACCGCGCTGAAGCAGGCAGCCTTGAAACTGCCGAAGGCGACGATGGAGCGCAGCAAATACGTGATCGTACCGCTGATGACCAACCGCGGCATGATTTACCGCGCCCGCCTTGGCGGGCTTGACCGCGGCGCGGCCGCCAGCGCCTGCAAGGTTTTGCGGGGCAGCTGTTTAGTGCTTGCACTGGAATAATTTTGTGCTTGCATTGGAATAATTCGGGGGGAGTGTTCCCATGACATCCGGTGCTGAAAGCCATCCTGTCGAGACAGTCCGCGTTTTCGTCCACGGCTTCGTGCAGGGCGTGAGCTATCGCCGCTGGCTGCAGGGCGAGGCGCTGCAGCGCGGCCTTCACGGCTGGGTGCGCAACCGCGCCGACGGCACGGTAGAGGCACTGCTGCACGGCGATGCGCGCAAGGTGGATGATCTGGTGCGTGCCTGCCGCCACGGCCCCGCCATGGCGCGGGTCGACAAAATGCACAGCGAACCCGCCGACTATGACGGCATCGAAGGATTTCGCGTTGAAAGCACGGTTTAAGCAACCACACATTTTAATTTTTTCAGGATTTGCATATCATGCGCGCGATTGTCTTGTTCCTCTGCCTCGCCCTTTGCTTTTCACTGCCTGCCATCGCGCAGGAAACCGGCGATGAACCCGCCAAGAAAAACCTTGTCCCCTTTCGCGAGGATTCTGGGCTGATCACGGCTGAATATTACCTTTCCACCGGCAAATATGCGCAGGCCCTGAGCGTGCTGGAGGGCGTTTTGAAACGTCACCCTGAATCGGCTGATGCCTTTACCTACACGGGCTATGCCTATTACAAACTGGGCGATGTGAAGAAGGCGACGACCTATTACAAGAAAGCGCTGATCATCAACCCGCAGCATCTTGGCGCGAACCGCTACATGGCGGAAATTTACCTCAGCGTGAACGACCTTGCCCGCGCGATCGAGCAGATGCAGGTCATCCGCATGACCTGCGCGGAGGCAAACTGCGAGGAGCTGGACGAGCTGGAAGCCGAGATCAACGCCTATAAAAACGGCCAGCACGAAGACCCAGCGCCGGAAGAAGCGCCGAAGAAAGACAAATATAATTAACGGTTTTCGCCGCCTTGGCGCGGCTTTGCGCCTGCCACCGGTTTTGGCGCCGGCGGTGTATCACACCATTTTGTAAAATCTCTCATCACGCTTTCAAGATCGGCGGCAATTTTTTGCGCTTCCGGTTTAATGGCAAGCGTTTCTTCATCCAGATACAGGCGGCGGTTGATTTCAAGCTGCAGGCAATGGCGGCCCTGTGCAGGGTTACCGTGACGGGTGATGATTTCCGCGCCGCGATAGCCCGGCATGTCGATCACGGCGTTATAGCCCCTGGCCGCAAACAGCTGCCGCAGCTTTTCGGCAATTTCGGGCGCGGCGGTTTTACCGTCGCTGGTGCCAATCGCGATATCGACGGGATTGTCTTTCGAGCCCCGTTGCACGGTGGAGGGCATGGAATGACAGTTGATATGCACCACCTTGCCGGCGCGCGCCACAGTTTCATCCAGCAGCTCTTTCAGCTTGTCATGATAGGGCTGGTGATATCCGGCGACGCGGTTGAAAACTTCTTTCAGGCTTAACGTGCGGTCATAAACTTTCTGGCTGGAGCGCGGGGTGCATTTTTCGCGCACAAGACCGGTTTCGGTGCCGCTGTAAATGCCTTGCGGATCATTCTTGAATTTTTCGCTAACCACATCCTTGCGGTTGGGGTCGACATAGGCGCGCGGGAAATCTGCCTGTAAAAACGGCACGCCCAAATGAGGAAAAAAGCCGAATAGCGCGTCAACGCCGGTATCCTCGGCCTTTTTCAGCTCCGGCAAATCGCAGGCGTAATTGAAATCGGCGGGGTAATTTGTGCCGCTATGCGGGCTGTCCGCCACCACGCAGGATGTGCGGGCGACAGGCTCATCGACATGCAGGACAGATTTTTGCCCTGTCATGCCTGATTATACCGCCATTTTGCTGATGGTATTGGTGGTCGAAAAGCCTTCTTCCATGTCGGCGCGCACAATTTTGCCGCCGTAGGAAGTGACAAGTTCATAACCGACAACTTCTTCGAGCTTATACTGCCCGCCCTTGACCAATACATCGGGGCGGATGGCCTTGAGCAGTTCCATCGGCGTATCTTCGCCAAACACCACAACGGCATCGACCATTTCAAGCGCAGATAAAATTGCGGCGCGCGCCACTTCATCCTGCACGGGCCGCGAGGGGCCTTTGAGGACGCGGACAGAAGCATCGCTGTTGATGGCGACGACAAGATAATCGCAAGCCGCCTTCGCCTGACGCAAGGTCGAGATATGCCCGGGGTGCAGCAGGTCAAAACAGCCGTTGGTGAAGCCGACCTTAAAACCCTTGGCGCGCCAGCGGTCGGCCTGTTCGGCGGCGCCTTCTTTCGTCGTCAGCTTGGTCTTGCGGTGATAGGCCTGTTTTTCCATGGCATAGCCCATGAACAAGACTTTTTCGATTTCATCAGGGCGCGCAACGGCGGTGCCGGGCTTGCCGACGACGATGCCGGCGGCGATATTGGCGAGCAGCGCGGCATTGCGCGGCGCGATATTGGCGGCCATGGCGGCGGCGAAAGCCGCAATCACGGTATCGCCCGCACCGGACACATCAAATACCTCCCGCACATTGGCGGGGATGTGGATGGGGTCTGCTTCTTTCGAAATAAGCGACATGCCGGCCTGGCTGCGGGTGGCGAGGACGGAAGGGATATCGCAGCTGGCGATAATTTTCATCGCGGCGGCGCGGACTTCTTCATCCGTGCCCGCTTTCATGGCGGTTGCGGTTTCCAGCTCCTTGCGGTTCGGCGTAATCACGGTCGCGCCGTGGTAGCGCGCGAAGTCGAGGCCCTTGGGGTCGACGATGACGGGTTTGTTGCTGCGCTTGGCAATATCGATGATGGCGGTCACAAGGCGGTCAGTGAGGAGGCCCTTTTTATAGTCGGACAAAATCACCGCGCCGACGGTGGGGATGATTTTGGCGGCGCGCGCCAGCAGGCGGTCTTCAATATCGGCGGTGATGGGCGCTGTTTTCTCGCGGTCCACACGCAGCATCTGCTGCCCGCCGGACACGAAGCGCGATTTGACGGTCGTAGACCGGCTGGCGGTCTTTTCCAGCTGTGCGTCGATGCCAAGGCTCTCCAGCTGCTTTATAATGTCATCACCGGCGATGTCCTCGCCAA
>JBBQWK010000088.1:0-6654 GCA_038210695.1 Alphaproteobacteria bacterium | reverse complement strand
CAGGATTCTTTTTCCGCGCCATTGCGGGCGGAGGACGGGGAAATGGAATGGACATCAATCGCCAGCGTTACCGGAACAGCCGCCATTTTTTCGGCGATGACGCCGAGGACGAGGTCAAAGGTGGCACTGCGCTCGCGGCGGTAGATGTCGTCTGGTGACAAGGACATTGTGCATCCAACTGGTCAAAATGAAGCTCTGTATTACTTATAGCAAATAACATCGATTCTGGCAACTACGCATTATAAATCAATGACTTACAGGCTAGTTAAGAGCGATTCGCATATAAATTGATTTCCGCACATGAAAAAGGCGGCCTGTTGAGGGCCGCCTTTTTCGGTTTGTCGTTGCGCGTGGTTACGGCGTTGCGGGCGTCGGTGCGCCCGGCGCGGGCATCCCGGGCGCGGTCATGCCGGGGGCCATATCGCCCGGCGGCATCACGCCCGGCATGCCAAGCGGCTGGCCGTTGAGCAAAGCCTGGCCTTGCGGCGTCAGCTCGAACTTCAGCTTGCGGACGCTTTTGCCGGTGACGGTTTTCTCCGGCTGCGTGTAGACCTGCAGCATGGAAAGCATCGTGGCATAGCCCGCGAACTTCGGGTTGGCGTTGGGCTGTGCGCCCGCCGCCTGCAGCTTCAGGATCAGCTCGTCAACGCCCGTCAGCGACAGGGTGGTCGAGCCTTGGGCATGTACCGGCGAAGCCGCATCGGCATGGAACTCGCCTTCCAGCGCGGACTGGATGTCCGGCGCGTCGGTATGCGTGTTCTTGATGGTCAGGGTAGAGCCTGCCGCCACCAGCGCCTGCGGCAGCGTCTGCATCAGGCTCATGACTTCCATCTGCATATGGTGCTGCGCCTGCAGCTGTGTGCTGGCGTTCGGCACCGCGGTCTGGCTCGCGGCATTGCCGATGACATCCGTCAGCACATCGCCGAAGGCTTTGGAGAGCGACTTCATCGGCAGGTTCTGGAGGTCGATTTCAAACGCGGCTTGCGTCGGGATCAGCCCGGCGATAACAGGGTCCGCGCCTTTGACGTCGAGACCGTCAAGCTTGACGACGGCGTGGGTATTGCCTTTGTCCGCCTGCAGGCCCGAAACATCGAAGCCGGATGTGAGGGAGGACAGGTTTGCATCGAAGGGCACGGCGGGGGATGCCGGTACGGCAGGCATGCCGTTGGCAGCAGGCTCGCCCGCTGTCGCTTCGCCGTTGACGTGGATTTTAACGCCGGCGATCTGGAACTTGCTGGACATGCCATCCACAAAGCCCTGCACGCTCTGCAGCATGTTGGCCACAAGCGCAGGGTCAAGCGCGGGGGTTGCGGCGGGGGCCTGGCCCGGCGCCAGCGGTGCCGGTGCTTTCTGGTCTGCCGCGCGGATGCTTGCAATCACCTTGTCCTGCATGTCCTTTCGGGCCTTCAGGTTCATTTTATCGGTGGTGGCCGCGGCGACGACGGTATCAACGGAGAAATCCGCACCGCCGTGTTCGGCGAAGTGCAGCTTCACGTTGGTGGCGGCAAAGTTGTTGGGGCCGGACCAGGTGTCATCGGCGTTCTTGGTCAGGTCCATGGTCGTTTTCAGCTCGGCGATGTTGCCGTTGAAATCTTCCGTGCCGGCGGACTTCACTTGAATGTTTTTGTAATCGCTGTCGATCTTGGTGAAGGCGGCAAGCGCCGGCCACCAGGTGCCGTTGAATTTCTGCTCGCCGATGGTGATGGTCGCAATCGGCTTGTTGTCGTCGCCGTAGGCGGTCATGGTTTGCGGCAGGGACAGGGCGGTGGTGTATTCGCCGTTGTCGCCGGGCGTCACGTTGGTAATGATGGTGCCAAGGTCAAACTTCAAACCTTCGACCGCGGTAAAGGCGGCGCCCGGCAATTTCACTTCATAGTAATCGCCCTTGGCGGTGACTTCGACGGCGCCCGAGAGGGTCAGGCCCTGACCGTTATGCTTCGCCATATCCATGGGGAATGAAAGGGAGTCCTCGACGTTTTTCTTCAGCTCCGCCGCGCCCTGGTCATTGACCGTCGCCGCAAAGGAAGAAACGCTGGAGGTGAGGAGCAGGGCGGCCAGAACGGCCGGCGTTATTTTCAAAAGCATCGAATATTCCTCTAAAAGCTTGAAGTCATTAAACCAAACCGCGACTCCAAAGTTAGAGAGCCCCTTGAAACTATGCAACAAAACTCTTAAATAATGGTTATTGCTTTAGTCATAAAACAGGTTTAAAACCAATAACTTGGCAGCTTTTGAGGCTGAAGCTTCAAGGCCAATTCATAACCCATCCGGAGGACGCGATGAAGAATGCCCTGGCGGCGCTCGCCGTTCTGCTCTGTTTTGCCGCCGTGTTCAAGCCGACGCCGGCCGCCGCGCAATATGTCATGACCAAGGACCTCGCCCGCGACTGCCTGTCCGACAAGCGGGAACGCATGGCGGGCTGCATCTATTATATTACCGGCGTCATTGATTATCATTTCCTGATGCAGTCCTTCGGCACGGCCCCCACCATTGACTTTTGCCTGCCGGAGAGCATTTCAAAGGAACAGGCGGCGGTGATTGTAATGGCTTATTTGCGCACCTCCCCCCAGAACGATGATTTTATCGCCGCCGCGACTATTCCGCTCGCTCTCAACAAGGCTTTTCCCTGCCGGGCTGAACAACCGGCGCATAAAAAGAAGAAGAAAACTTGAAGCAGAAGTCTGAAAAACCAGCTGTCGTGAACCATGGCACCCTGCCGATGATGGCGGAGGGGCGCGATGCCCTGCGCATGCGGCCGCTGATTGAAAAGGCGTTCAAGCTGGTGACGGAATACACCCCCGCCGGCGACCAGCCGACGGCGATCAAAGACCTTCTTGAAGGCATCGAGCGGAAGGATAAAAACCAGGTTCTGCTCGGCGTGACGGGTTCCGGCAAGACTTTCACGGCTGCCAAGGTTATCGAGGAAATGCAGCGCCCAACGCTTATTCTGGCGCCCAACAAAACCCTCGCGGCGCAGCTGTATGGGGAGATGAAAGAATTCTTCCCCGACAATGCCGTTGAATATTTCGTGTCCTATTACGATTATTATCAGCCCGAAGCCTATGTGCCGCGCACCGATACCTATATCGAAAAAGACTCTGCCATCAACGAGCAGATCGACCGCCTCCGCCACTCCGCCACGCGCTCGCTGCTGGAGCGGCGGGATACCATTGTTGTGGCCTCTGTCTCCTGCATCTACGGCATCGGCGACTTGGAAACCTATCAGCGCATGGTCTTTGACCTGACCGTCGGCGACAGCATCAACCGGCAGGAACTGCTGAAAAAATTCATCGAGCTGCAGTACAAGCGCAACGATATTGATTTTTCGCGCGGCTGCTTCCGCGTGCGCGGCGACGTGGTTGAAATTTTCCCCGCCCACCTGGATGACCATGCCTGGCGCATTTCGATGTTCGGCGATGAGATTGAAGCGATTACCGAGATTGACGCGCTCACCGGCGAAAAATCCGACACGTTTGAAACCGTGCGCATTTTTGCGAACAGCCACTATGTCACGCCAAAGCCGACGATGCAGCAGGCGATCAAGCAGATTAAAATTGACCTGCACGCGCGGCTGGAAGAATTCAGAAGCCAGGGCAAGCTGCTGGAAGAGCAGCGCCTTGCCCAGCGCACGCAGTTTGACCTTGAAATGCTGGAAGCGACTGGCATGTGCAACGGTATTGAAAACTATTCGCGCTATCTGACAGGCCGTGCCCCCGGCGCGCCGCCGCCGACGTTATTCGAATATCTGCCGGAAGACGCGCTGCTGATTGTGGACGAGAGCCATGCCATGGTGCCGCAGCTGCACGCCATGTACAAAGGCGACAGGGCGCGTAAAACTACGCTGTCCGACTACGGCTTCCGCCTGCCCGCCTGCCTTGATAACCGCCCTCTGAAATTCGAGGAATGGGACGACCTGCGCCCGCAGACGATGTTTGTGTCCGCCACTCCCGGCGATTGGGAATTGCAACAGGCCGGCGGTGTTTTTGCCGAACAGGTCGTGCGCCCGACCGGCTTGATTGACCCCGAAGTTTTCATCCGCCCGACCGAGAAGCAGGTCGATGACCTGATGGCGGAATGCAAAGGCGTGATCGCCAAGGGCTATCGCGCGCTCGTGACCACGCTGACAAAAAAGATGGCGGAAGACCTCACCGAATACATGACTTCTTCCGGCATTAAAGTCCGCTATATCCACAGCGATGTTGAAACGCTGGAGCGGATTGAAATTATCCGCGACCTGCGTCTTGGTGTGTTCGATGTTCTCGTCGGCATCAACCTGCTGCGCGAAGGCCTTGATATCCCGGAATGCGCGCTTGTCGCTATTCTCGATGCGGATAAAGAAGGCTATTTACGCTCCCGCACCTCCCTTATCCAGACCATCGGCCGCGCGGCGCGTAACGTGGATGCCAAGGCCGTGCTCTATGCCGACAAAATTACCGGCAGCATGCGTGAAGCGCTGGACGAAACCGCGCGCCGCCGCGAGAAGCAAAAGAAATACAACGCCGAAAACGGCATCACGCCGACGACGGTGAAAAAGAAAATCTCCGACATCCTCAACAGCGTGTTTGAAAAGTCGGACCATGTGACCGTGAACATCGGCAACAAGGATGACGCCTTCCTTGTCGGCCATAACCTGAAGGTTCACCTGAACCATCTTGAAAAGGAAATGAAGAAGGCCGCCGCCAACCTCGAGTTCGAGACTGCTGCGCGTCTCCGCGATGAATTGCGCCGCCTTGAAGCGGCCGAATTGCAGTTCACCGGTGCCAACACCCTTGCCGATCCGGCGGGTTAAATGAGCATCAACTGGGAAGCCCTGCTGGCAGATGCCAAAACCCCCGACGACAAGCTGAAAATGCTGGAGGCGATTTTCGCCGAGGCGCAGGAACAGATTAAGAACCCCGACTTAAGCCCGGAAGAGCGTGAAACACTGCTTGAAATTCTCAACATGGAAAAAGAGCAGTAATTGCCTTTTTGCCAAACCCGCCGCATAATCGGGGCAGAGAATTTTTTTGAAAGTGCCCGCCATGGCTGTCGAACGTCCCGGTAAAAAAAGCTTCACGCCCAAACAAAAACAGGAAATGGCCGCGCGCTGGCAGCAGCTGGTGGAGCAGTTTGATGCGGAGCTGCGTAAAAAAGGCCTGAGCGATGACGAGCGTGAAAGCCTTCTTGCCGAATTAATGGCCGATACCAAGCGCCACGGCTGAAAAAGCACAAAAAAATCCCCGCCGAAGCGGGGATTTTTTTAAGCGGCCGGTTTCGGCGGCTCGGGTTTTTTTGGCATGTCGGTCGCGCCGGGTTGCGGTTTTGCTTCCGGCTTCGGCGGCTCTTCCTGCACTTCTTTGGCTTTTTTCAGGAACTCCTGAAGGCGGGTCATTTCATCCTGCGAACGGCCGGCCAGCTGGCCGAAGAATTTGAAAACGCCCTTCAGGCCCGTCGGCTTTTCAATTTCCGTCATTTCCATGGACAGGATGTCCTGGATTTCGGGGTGGGAGAAAAGCTTGCGCGTCCAGTCCAGCGTATCCTTGATGCCCGCCGAATATTTGCCGCCGTTGCGCTCTTCCGATTTCGCGACGATTTCCTCGAGGATGGCGATGGTCGATTTGCCTTTGGTTTCGATCTCCAGCTTGGCAGCGACGGCGACGGAAAGAATTTTCACTTCCAGAATGACCGGCAGCACATCATAGCTGGTCATGATCGCGCCCTTGCGGGGGTCGGACAAAATATCTTTCTGCGCGCGCATCGCGGCGCTGAGGTCTTTTGTCAAAAGGTCGGGGTTGTTGGAATGGAGAATCTTGCCGCCGTGGTTCTTTGCCATTTTGGCAAAAATCATCGCAAGCTTCAGGTTGGGAGGAAGAAAACCCATCAGCGTTATCCTTTTCAAAAGGTCAAAATTTATGCTTGGTTTCCTTGTTAACATAAGGGTCTGGCGGGGTCAATTCCTTGACTTGGTTAATATCGCATTTTCATAACCTAAATTGTAAATCTGCGCCGTTCAAAAATTAAAACCAAGCGGTTTGAGGTACATAAATCATCCCCTCGCAAAAACGCCGCAGGTCACCGCTGTACTAATTGTTAATTTTGAATTATGTTTAGACTTAAGGGTTACGAGTTTAGCTTTGGGAGAGGGGTTCGATGCCGGACAGGCGCCGATCAGCACATCCGCAAACAGATCAGGACACGATGCGTTGCGTCGTTGACGGCAACGGCAATGTCATTTTTCTGAGCCCTGCGCTTGGCTGGGCGCTGGGCCATTGCACGGCGCCGTTGCTGGGCCGACCGCTTGCCGCGATGATCCGCATTACAGCATCCCTCGACAGCAAATATGCCGATTTAAACCTGCTCGATATCCAGTCCGGCTTCTATGAAGTCGCGCTGCTGCGGCAAGAGCGTGATCCGCTCGCCCTGCAGGCGCGCATCGACCGCGTTGACGGGCCGGAAGGCAAAAAATTCACCGTCATCTGGCTCGACCCCGATGATAAAATCAAACGCCAGAAGCAGAGCGACTTTAATGAAGCCGCGCGCGAATTTGCGCGTTTCATTTCCGAGAACCAGCAGAAGGAAGCCGGGCCCGAACCCGCGGCCGAGAAAAAGCCCGACCTCACGCATATCTCGAAGTCGGATGGCGAGCTGCGCCACTTCCTCAACCTCTCGAACGAC
>JBBQWK010000087.1:0-6704 GCA_038210695.1 Alphaproteobacteria bacterium | reverse complement strand
CATACACGCGAAATCCGCCGGTATGGTGGCCTTGTCCAGAATATGCCGAAATACGCGCTTGTTTTCATGGTCTTCATGCTGGCCTCGGTCGGCTTGCCGGGGACCTCGGGCTTCGTTGGCGAATTCCTCGTCCTCGTGGGTTTGTATAAAGTCAGCACCACCTTTACGGCGCTGGCAGCAACAGGCGTTATTCTTGGCGCGGCGTATATGCTGTACCTCTATAAACGCGTTGTATTCGGCGAACTGGATAAGCCGGACGTGCGCACGATGAAGGACCTGACCTCGCGCGAAGCCTTTATTTTCGCGCCTATGGTCTTTCTGGTGATGTGGATGGGTATTTACCCCACCAGCTTTACGGCCCCCATGGCGCCGGCGCTGCACAAGGTTTTGGCCCGCTACCAGCCCGCCGCCATCGGTGCCGCCGAAGAAACAAAGTCCGGTGAGGAGACTGTGCCGGAAGTCGCTATCGATAAAGAAAAAATCGACAAAGAAAAAACTGCGCCTGCGCCGGTGGTGGAAGCCCCGCCGCACGAGAAAAAGCACAAGTCCGAAGGAAAAAGACGTAAATGACCACCTTCATCCCGCCGGATATGATGCCGGCCTTCCCTGAAATGTTCCTCGCCTTTTCGGCGCTGCTGATCCTTATGTTCGGCGTGTCGCGGAAAGATGAAGATTACACCAGCGTTGCCAACCTCAGCCTGTTCGCACTGATCTGCGTCGGCGCTGCCGTGTTCCATTTCTGCCGCGATACGGTCGTGACTTTCCACGGCATGTTCATTTCCGACAGCTTCGGCTGTTTCATGAAAATGCTGGTGCTGGTGGCGTCAGGCGTCAGCATTCTTCTGGCGGCGAAATATGTCGAGCGCCAGCGCATTATGCGGTTTGAATATCCCATCTTTATTCTCTTCGCGACGCTTGGCATGATGCTGATGATTTCTGCCAATAACCTCATGTCGCTCTACATGGGCATCGAGCTGCAGAGCTTGCCGATTTACGTTCTCTGCGCCATCCAGCGCGATACCGTCCGTTCGACGGAAGCGGGCTTGAAATATTTCGTTCTTGGCGCGCTGTCATCCGGCATGCTGCTCTATGGCGCATCGCTGCTCTACGGCTATTCCGGCACGATGGATTTCAACGCCATGGCGCTGTCTCTCGGCTCCCAGCATCCGGTTCCGCTTGGCGTCGTTGTCGGCATGGTTCTGCTGATTTCGGGTCTGGCCTTTAAAATCTCCGCCGTGCCGTTCCATATGTGGACGCCCGACGTTTATGAGGGCGCGCCCACCTCGGTCACCGCCTTCATGGCACTTGCGCCCAAAATTGCTGCGCTGGCGCTTATGACCCGCGTCTTCATGGGCCCGTTCTCCCATATGATCGACGAATGGCGTCAGGTCGTTATTGTCATTTCCATCGCCTCCATGGCGCTCGGCTCCATCGCCGCTATCGGCCAGAAAAACATCAAACGCCTGCTGGCCTATAGCTCCATCGGCAATATGGGCTATGCGCTGGTCGGTCTTGCCGCCGGTAACGCCGAAGGCGTCAAATCCATCATGATCTATGCGGCCATTTATATGGTCACGACCGTCGGCACCTTTGCCATCGTCCTGATGATGAAACAGAAGGACCGTATGGTGGAGGAGATTGCAGACCTCGCCGGCCTTGGCCAGAAGCAGCCCATGCTCGCGCTGGCGATGACGCTGATGATGTTCTCTATGGCGGGCATTCCGCCGCTGGCCGGTTTCTTCGGCAAGCTGTTCGTCTTTCAGGCGGCGATCGGGCAGGGGCTTTACACCCTTTCCGTCATTGGCGTGCTGACCTCTGTCATCGGCGCTTACTATTATCTCCGTATCATCAAGGTCATGTACTTTGACGAAGCTGGCGATGAAGGACTTGATCAGGCGCTCGATCCGCGCCTGATCATCCTGCTTGGCGTTTCGTCCGTCGTCATCCTGCTATTTATCGCAGCGCCGGGCGCATTGCTCATTTCGGCCGATCGCGCTGCGCAATCGCTCGTTTCCGCACCGCAATGACTTATCAGCCCCAGCTGCCTGCAGGCTTCAGCCTGATCGAATTGCAGACTGTGGGCAGCACGAACGACCATGCCCGCGTTCTTGCGAAAAGCGGCTACCCTGCCAACACCATCGTCTGGGCGCATGAACAGACGGCGGGCAAGGGCAGGCAGGGCAATACCTGGACTTCTGTTCCCGGCAACCTGTACATGAGCCTTATCCTGCGGCCCGAAATTGCGGCGGCCTTAACGGGACAGTTATCGTTCATGGCTGCGGTAGCGCTGGCGGAAACCTTCCGCGAACTGCTGCCGGTCACGGTGCAGATCAACCTGAAATGGCCGAATGACGTTTTGCTGAATGACCGCAAAGCCGCCGGCATTTTATTGGAAAGCGAAGTCAACGGTGACAAGCCGGTTGAATGGGTTGTCATCGGCATGGGCATCAATATTGCGGGCGCGCCGGAAGGTGCCGTCAGCCTTGCGGAACTGGGCGGTAAACAGCGACAGGCGGGGGAGGTGCTGGAAATCCTCGCCTCCCGCCTTAAATCATTACACGAGGTCTGGTTAAAATCGGGCTTCGAACCTGTGCGCGCGGAATGGCTGGGCTACAGCCGCAACCTCGGCACAACCATCAACGTGCGTCTGCCAAAGCAGACATTGACCGGCACCTTCACCGGCCTTGACGCGCAGGGCGCCTTGCAACTTTTATTGCCGGACGGCAGCCAGAAGAGCATTTCGTCCGGAGAGGTATTTTTAGGATAATGACAAAACTCGATTTTAAAATGGAAGCGGATGCCATTTACATGGTTCCGCTCGGCGGCGCCGGCATCTTTGGCGCGAATATGACGCTCTATGGCCACAAGGACAAGTGGATCATGATCGACTGCGGCATGGGCTTTGCCGATGAAACCATGCCGGGCGTCGACATTCTGCTGCCGGACCCGACCTTCGCGCAGGAACTGGGCGACAAGCTGCTGGGCATCATCTTCACCCACGGCCATGAAGACCATATCGGCGCGATCGAGCATCTCTGGCCGCGCCTGCGCGCGCCGCTGTATGCGACGCGCTTTACCGCCGAGCGCATTCGTCAGGACCTGAACGAGATGCAGTGGGGCAACGAGGCGCGCCTTATTGAAGTGCCGCGCGATGACATCGTCAATCTTGGCCCGTTCTCCATCAAGTTCATCCGCATGGCGCATTCCATTCCTGAAGCCAATGCGCTTGCCATTACCGTCAAGGATATCGGCACGCTGCTGCATACCGGTGACTGGAAGATTGACAAAGACCCCGTCATGGGCGACCTGACCGATGAAGCCGCGCTGCGTAAATTGGGCGATGAAGGCGTGCTTGCCGTTATCGGCGATTCAACCAACTCCATGGTCCCCGGTCATTCGGGTTCCGAGCGCGATGTGCTCAAAAACCTGACCGAACTGTTCAGCGAATTCAAAACCGGGCAAATTGCCATTTCCTGCTTCTCCACCAACGTTGCGCGGCTTGTGAGCATTTATGAAGCGGCACGCGCCAACAAGCGGCAGGTCTGCCTTGTGGGGCGGTCGCTGCACAGCATTGATGAAGTCGCGCGCAAGACCGGATACCTGAAGGCCATGCCGCCGTTCATTTCCGACGATGATGCCGATATGCTGGAAGCAGAGGACGTGATTTACGTCTGCACCGGCTCGCAAGGGGAGCCGCGCGCGGCGCTGTCGCGCATTTCCAACAACGAACACCCTGCGCTCCGCATGCGCGACGGCGATGTGGTTATCCTCTCGTCCCGCGCTATTCCCGGCAACGACCGCGCGATTGACCGTATTAAAAACCGGTTTATTTCCATGGGGGTCAACGTCGTGACCGACCGTGACGCTGCAATCCACGTTTCCGGCCACCCCTATCGTGACGAGCTGAAGCAGCTTTATGCCTGGCTGCGCCCGAAGGTGGCCATTCCCGTGCATGGCGAGCAGATGCAGCTGGAAAAACACGCGGTGCTGGCAAAAGACTGTGGCGTTGAACAAACGATTATTCCGCATAATGGCATTGTGATTGAACTTTTCAAGGATGGCGCACGGCCTATCGGCGAAGTTAAGCACGGCATTCTAGCGATTGAAGGCAAGCGCATTGTCGCGATAGACCATGAAGCCATTCTGACCCGCCGCCGCATCATGCATAATGGCAGCGTCGTGATTACGATCGTGGTGGACGACAAAGGCACGCTGATTGCGCCGCCGAAAATCACCGCCATGGGCCTGCTGGATGAAAACAGCGAGCTGGATTCCGAATACATCCGCGATGTGGTCAAAGAAATTTCCGAGAAGATGCGCAATATGCCGAAGGTAGAGCGTGAAGATGACGGCGCTTTGTCGGAAGTCGTGCGTGTCACCGCGCGGCGCTTCTTCAACGACCGTTTCGACCGCAAGCCGCAAACCCGCGTTCATCTGGTCAGGGTTTAAATCATGGGCATCCTCAACGCTTTTTTCATTTTTTTGCTCGTCTGGTGGACTATGATTTTTGCCGTGCTGCCGCTGGGCGTCGAGCGGCATGAAGAAGCGGGCAAGGGGTTTGATTCCGGTGCGCCTAAAAGTGCCGACCTCAAGAAAAAAGTTATCATCAACACCATCCTGTCGCTCATCATCGTCGCTATCATCTGGATACTGGTTGATACAGGTGTCATCACTTGGGGTGGCTGGTTCCGGGGGGCGATAAAGTGAGGATTGCTTTTTTTATCGCAGCTCTGTGGTTCGTCAGCGTAACTGCTTTTGCGGAAGATAAAAAACTGCCCACTATTGACCCTGCTGTCTGCAAACAGCTGACGGAGTATGCTCCATCTGTAAGTGCAAACGCCGAATATAAAGCCGGCACGACGATAGACGGCAAAGCTGTTGCGCCTGCCGATATCAGTCATTCGAATATTAAAGTGCCGCGTGTCATTAAATTCGGTATTGATGTTGACGTTGCGCAATATGCGGGCATTCCCGTACCGGCAGGTCAGAACCTTGCCAATATCGGCACAATCGAGCTGGATACCAAAACCGGCGATATGGACTTCAACGGCCAGCCGGTGGAGGGCGACGCTTTGGCGCGTATCCGCTATCTTTGCCGTACAGCGCCCGCAGCCACTAAACAAGATGCCGGCGGCAAGAATATCCTGCATACGCCTGATAATATTCTTAATCCGGATGCTGGCGCGGACGCCGATAAACATAATCAATGATTGCTTATTTTCGCCTGCTTCGCTAATTTTGGGCAGGTTTAAACGATGACTAAAAAGGGATATCCCATGGCTGAAGCCGCGAAGACCGTCAAGAATTCCAAAACCGCCATTACGCCGACGCGGGATGAAAACTTCCCCGAATGGTACCAGCAGGTCATCAAGGCCGCCGATATGGCGGAGAATTCGCCCGTGCGCGGCTGTATGATCATCAAGCCCTATGGCTTCGCCGTGTGGGAAAATACGCAAAAACACCTCGGACAGATGATCAAGGACGAGGAAGTGCAGAACGCCTATTTCCCGCTGCTCATCCCGTTGAGCTACATCGCCAAGGAAGCCGAACACGTTGAAGGCTTTGCCAAGGAATGCGCGATTGTGACGCACCACAGGCTTTCCGCAAACGACAAGGGCCAGCTTGTGCCGGACCCCGCGTCCGAACTTGCGGAGCCAATGATTATTCGCCCGACGTCTGAAACCATTATCGGCGAAAGCATGCACAACTGGGTGCAAAGCTATCGCGACCTGCCGCTGAAGTTGAACCAGTGGTGCAACGTCATGCGTTGGGAAATGCGCCCGCGCATCTTTTTGCGCACGGCTGAATTCCTCTGGCAGGAAGGGCACAACGCCTTCGCCACTGCCGAGGAAGCGGATGCGGATGCCCGCCGTATGCTGCAAGTCTATTACAACTTCTTTGAAGACTGCATGGCCGTTCCCGGCATCGTCGGAGTCAAGACGCCGGACGAGCGGTTCCCCGGCGCGGTCGAAACCTACACCATCGAAGCGTTTATGCAGGACGGCAAGGCGCTGCAGGGCTGTACTTCGCACAACCTTGGCCAGACCTTCGCCAAATCGTCCGACATCAAGTTTCTTGATAAAGACGGTACGCAGAAACTGGCCTGGACGACGTCCTGGGGTCTGACGACGCGCACCATTGGCGCGATGATCATGGTGCATGGCGATGATGACGGCATGATCATGCCACCGAAAATGGCGCCGCATCAGGTTGTTATTCTGCCCTTCCTCAAAGACGATAGCGATACGCCGAAAATCATGGCGGCCTGCGAGCAAATGAAAAAAGACCTCGTTAAAGCTGGTGTCAGCGCGCAGGTTGATAAAACCGAAGCGCGCAGCTCCGATAAAATGTGGGCGGCGATTAAAAAGGGCGTGCCTGTACGCCTTGAAATTGGCGCACGCGAACTTGCCGAAGGCAATGCGGTGTTCACGCGCCGCGACCTCGGCAAAGACGGCAAAAAAATCGTCGCGCTGGCAGATGCGCCCGCGGAAATCGCCAAGGCTCTCGAGCAGATGCATACTGATATGCTGGAGCGCGCGCGTACGCGCCTGAACGGCCAGATTTCCGATGCCTCGACGCTGGCCGAAGTGCGCCAGTTCTTCGCGGCGGAAAAACAGGGCGGCTTGCGCATTGATTACGCGCTGGTGCGTGGCAATGCGGAATATGAAGCTATCGCCAAGGAATTCTCCGTTTCCACACGTTGC
>JBBQWK010000086.1:0-6778 GCA_038210695.1 Alphaproteobacteria bacterium | reverse complement strand
TGCCAGCGCCAGCCGGAATATCGATGTTAAAACGCGCAACGCCGTTGGAAATCTGCGGCGCTTCCGAAAAGGACACACCTGTTTTGCGCACAACATTGTCAAGGCCCTGATACTGGAAGGCGATGCCCTCGCTTTCCACGGTTTGATGCACGCCGCGACCCTCGCGCGGCCAGCCGCGGGTTTCAAAAATATCGAGGAAGTCGGCGCCGTAGGAAATTTCAAGCGGCAAGGTTACAGGCTTCGCCGTTGGGTTGGTAATCTCGATCTTCTCGAACAGCGCGCCTTCCCACAGGAAAATGCTGCGCGTTATATCCGCTTCCTCCGCTTTCAGCACGACTGTCAGCAACGCGTTGTCAGCCGAGAGGGAGGACGAAACCAGTTGCGGGGCGGCGTGGCCAGAGGTTAAAATCGCGCGCGACAGAATGCGCGTATCGCGATGGAAAATGCCATCCGCGATATGATGTTCTTTTTCATTCCGCTCGAGCGCGTTGCCGCTGTCGTCGAGAACGGCGAAACTGTCGTTATGCTTGAGGACGGGCATGGGAACACCTTTGGCGCTAAGGGGGAAAGCCGGGTTACTTCCAATAGCAGCCCTGCCGCCGCCTGTCCAGACCGGCGGGCTTTAGCTAAAAATTAGCGACAACCTGTTTAAAAATCGGGTCAGGCCGCTTTGCCGGTCACGGCGGCAGGCATCGGCGGCAAGCTTGATAGCGCCCGCTTGCGTCGGATAGGCGTGGATGACTTCCGTCAGTGCAGACAGGCCAATGCCCGCCTGCATGGCAAGGGAAATTTCATTGATCATCTCGCCCGCGTGGCGCGCCACAATCGTGGCCCCCATAATCCGCTCCGTTCCCTGCAGCACCTGAATTTTGACAAAGCCCTCATCTTCCCCATCGGTAATGGCGCGGTCGACATCGAGCATCAAAATGGTATAGGTTTTGAGCGGAATGCCAAGCGCATTTGCTTCATCGACATACAGGCCGATATGGGCGATTTCGGGGTCGGTGTAGGTGCACCAGGGGATATGCCGGCGGCTCAAGCGGCAGTGGCCGAAAAATAGCGCGTTGCGCACCGCCATATCGGCCGAGGCTTCGGCCATATGGGTAAATTTATACGGCAGGCAGACGTCGCCCGCGGCGTACACGCGGCTGTTGGACGTGCAAAGAAAATCGTCAACCCCAATACCGGCCTGCGTATCAAATTTGACGCCGGCTTTTTCCAGCCCCAGACCTTCGACGTTTGGCGCGCGGCCGGTGCCTGTCAGCACTTCATCCACCGTCACGGAAAAAGCATAGCCGTTGCTGAGAAGATCGACCTGCTTTTTGCCATCCACCATGCGTGCGGCAGTGGCCACGGTGTTCAGGTGAATTTCAACGCCGTCACGGGATAGCGCGTCTGACAACAGCTGCGCCGCATCACGTTCCTCCATCGGCAGAAATTTGGGTTCGGAGTGGACAAGGCTGACCTTGCAGCCAAGGCGGCAGAAGGCCTGCGCCAGCTCGCAGCCCAAGGGACCGCCGCCGATCACCATCATGCGCTCCGGCAGCTTCGCCATGGCGAAGACAGTTTCATTGGATTGATAGCCGATGTCGGCCAGCCCCGGAATATCCGGATCGCGGGCGCGGCTACCGGTGCAGACAAGGGCTTTTTTGAAGAAGACGTTTTCCCCGCCCGCTGTCGTCAACTGCCGCGGGCCGGAGAATGCGACCGCGCCAAAGAACACGTCAATGCCGTCGGCTGCGAGAGATTCCGGTGATTCATGCCTTGCGATGCGGGCCTGAATATCCCGCGCGCGCTGCATGGTTTCCGCAAAATTATCGGCCATGGGCGGCGGGCTTTCCGCGCCGAGCGCGCGCGCATCGCGTATATCCGCATAAAGCCTGCCGGTGCGGATGATGGATTTGGAGGGGATGCAGCCGGTGTTGAGGGAATTGCCGCCAAGCCTGTCGCGCTCGAACAGCGCGACGGTTGCGCCGTTAAAGGCCGCAAGACGCGCGGCGCTGATACCTGCGGGCCCGCCCCCAATGATGCAGAGGTCGTATTTGCGCGCCTTGCTCATGCCAGCCACCCTTTGCCGAAACCGCCCGCTTTCAGGCCGCGCCGCAGCGCCGGAATTTTCTTCATGAGATCCCAGATCATGCCGCTGCGGTGGTTTTCAATCATCAACACAATCAGCCCCTGATCAAGACCGGAATAATAATCGGCAACCCAGCCTTCCGGCCCCGCGCCGCCATGCGTCGGGTTATAGGCACTGGAGAAGCGTCCGTCGCGCACAAGGTTCGGGTAGGCTTCCAGCGTGCGGTTGATGCAAGCCATGGAAGCGTCGGGCGCAAAGGGAAGTGTCGCAAGCCCCGCCCAAGGCGCAAGCGTGCCGTCATCAGGCCCATAAGGGACACCGCGCGCGGCGTAACCATAGAAATATTGCTGCCGCCGCTCTACCGTCACGGGGCTGCCGGAGGGGCCGTCGCAGGCCGTGAGCCCCCAAATATCGGCTTCATATCCTTTAAAGGCATGCGGGTTGCGCCGCGTATATTCGCGCTGAACGGCGATGGCGCGTTTTGTATTCTCGAAATAGTCAGAATTTTTATCTGCGAAAAACGTATCCTTGATACCGCGGAAGTCTATCCAGGCGTGGGAGAACAGATGGATAAACAGAGGGCCGGCATAGAGGTAGTCATGCCCGTAAATATTTTCCCACTGGTAGGTATCACGCCAGCTGTTGTAAACATCGGGCGATAGCGGCAGCGCGGGCGCGCCAAGGGCGAGGGCATATAAAATAATCGCCTCGCTATAGCCTTCCCAGCCGTAATGCAGGAAGCCGCTGTTGGGCAGCCAGCCTTGCGAAATCGTCGGCATGCCGCCGCGCGCCCATTCCCAATCCATGCGCGCATAAATATCATGCGCAAGGCTCCGGATTTCCTGTTCCGACGGGTTTTCCAAATCAAAGAATGCGGCGGCGGTTAATATACCCGCCAGTAATAGGCCAGTGTCAATCAGAGATAATTAACAATTCCAGGTCCGGAGGCCGGTTTTCATGTCGAGGAAGTGGTAGTAAAAACCTTTATAACCGGTCGTGACGTCTTCCGTGCCCTGCCCGCTATTGGCGAAAAACCGCAAAGTCAGCAGCGTACGACGCACAGCCTCTTCCCGCGCCATCCAGCCGCGCGACACGCCGACGGGATAGGACGAGAGCGCGAAACCGACCACAGCGATGCTGCAAGGCGACCATTCACGCGATGTATCGGCGACGAGCCCAAGATCATTCGCCTGTTCGACAAAATACTGGAAAGCCTGCCGCTGGAAATAATCCAGCTGTGCGTCATCAACCACGGGTTTTTGCTGCCGGTTGCCGGACATACCTACTCCAGAATGACCAGCGCCACCGATTGCGGCGGCAGCGTGACAGTGAAGGAGAGGCCGGCGGGTTCCGGCTTTAGCGGTACAGCCTCCCAAACCAGTTGCGAGACAGCATCCAGCATCGCAACTTCAGCTTTCGAGGGATATTCCGGCGCGCCGATTTCGAGCCACTTTGCCTTGGCATTTGAACGCTTGCCATCGACAATGGCAATGCGCGCCGTTTTATATGCCGCCGCGGCTAGTGACACGGTAACGGCTTCTTCGGAAATGTCGTGCCGCGGCAGCGCGGAATTGACCAATAACACCTCGACCTTGCCATTGCCTGCGGTGCACCATGCATCCACAGTTGCATGCGACCCCATAAGCGCGACCCTTTCCGTTCCCAGCATATGCAATAACTGATAGGCGCGGTAGGACGGCTTGGCGATGTTGTGGATGTTCAGCAGGCCAAAACCCCCGTGGAAAGGAACGGAGGGAAAATAATTTTCCTCGAAAATATCGGAAAATGTCCAGTAGCTGTAGGAATTGACGATTCCCTGTTGTTCCAGCACGTTCTTCGCAATATAGGCGGCGGCGTAGGACTCATCATGCAGCGCATCGCGCGGGTTTGAGGATGTTGACCACTCGGTGTAATACAAGGGCAAGTCACCCGCTTCCTTCTTCGCCTGCTGCGTTTGTTCGCGCAAAACGCTGCGGCGGCTCAGCGACAGCTGCGTTTCGGTATCATCCCCCGGCATGCCGAAGGCATCGGTCGGGTAATGGTGCGTCGAAATAAAATCGAGGGGCACATCGCTTGCCCCACAGAACGCGCGGAATTCCGGTATCCACGCATTGGACGCTGTTGCAGGGCCGCCGACTTGCAGTGCCGCGTTAACAGCCTTGATTGCCTTGGCAGTGCAAGCGTAGAAATTGAAATATTCCGTTTGCGTGCCCGTCCAGAAAGCGCGAAGGTTCGGCTCGTTCCAGACTTCGAAGAACCATTGCTTCACCTCATCAATTCCATAGCGGTCCACCCAATGCTGCACGATCTTCGTGATCAGCGCGTTCCATTTCTCCTGGCTGTTCGGCGGACAAACGCGCCCACGATAATGGAAAACGATTTCATCATTGGATGCCAGCATCCAGGGCATAAAGCTCAGCTCCACAAAAGGCTTCATGCCAATTGAGAGAAGAAAATCGAAAATCTGATCGGTATTGTGGAACGAATAGAGGGGATGGTTGTTTTGCTCGATCAGCGTGCCCATGTCATCGGACAAAATGCCGTGGAAGCGCACATAGCGGCAACCGATTTCCTGCCGCGCCCGCGCCAGCTGCTGCTGCCAGTCGGCGCGCAACGCGAGGGTGGCATGGCCGCTACCGACGGTATGTTCCCAGAAATGGGGAAAGGGTGTTTTCGGGTCTGAAAGACTGCCGGTAAATGAAGCCGCCATGGGTATCCTGTTCGTTACCCCTGCCCGGAGTGATTGGAAGATATTATATAACGACACAACGCCGGATACCTATATACTTGCCGCATAATTATTTTTCTAAATAACGGGAACAAAGGCGATAGACGATGAATAAATCATTAGGGCTGCTGCTGGACGGTCAAATTGCGGTTGTCACCGGGGCCGCTTCGGGCATCGGGCGGGCGATTGCCAAGGCCATGGCGGCCGCCGGCGCCACGGTTTGCGTCAACCACATTGGCCCCGATACCGCCGCCAAAGCTGTTGTATCGGAAATAGAAACGGCGGGCGGCAAGGGCTTTACGGCGGCAGCGGACGTGTCCAAAGAAGCGGAAGTCGATGCCATGATTGCGGCGGTCGTGGCGCGTTGCGGCAAGCTGGATATTCTGGTTGCCAATGCCGGCATCCAGAAAGACGCCAAATTCCTCGACATGAAAATAGAGGACTGGAACGCGGCGATGGCGGTTGACCTGACCGGCCTGTTCCTCTGCGCCCGCGGCGCGGCGCGGCAGTTTATGAAACAGCCGTTGAACGATGCAAACCCGAATGCCCGTGGTAAAATTCTCTGCATCAGCTCGGTGCATGAAATCATCCCCTGGGCGGGGCATGTCAACTATGCGGCGGCCAAGGGCGGCGTACATTCTTTCATGCGCTCCATCGCGCAGGAGACAGCGGATATGCGCATCCGCGTCAACGCCATCGCCCCCGGAGCCATCCAGACGGAAATTAACCGCACCGTCTGGAGCGACGCCGAAAAAAACAAGCAGCTTATGAAGCTAATCCCCTATGGCCGCATTGGCCAGCCGGAGGAAGTCGCCAATGCGGCAGTCTTCCTCTGCTCTGACTTTGCGGACTATATTACAGGCGCAACACTTTTTATCGACGGCGGCATGACGCTCTACCCCGACTTCAAGGATAACGGCTGATTATTTCAACCGTGCCGCGATAATATCCGCCACACGCAAAGCGTTGGCAACGATGGTCAGCGTCGGGTTGACGGCACCGATCGAGGGGAAGAAGCTGGCGTCGGCGATATAGAAATTATCCAGCTCATGCGCCTTGCAATCGGTATCCAGCACCGATGTCGCAGGATCAATACCGAACCTTGCTGTTCCCGCCTGATGCGCCGTGCCGCTGACGGGGATATTTTTGCCGAAATAGAGATTGCGCTCCATCAGCACCGGATGCGTTCCGGCGTTGTTCAGCATCTGCTTCAGCTTATCTTTCAGCCAATAATGCGCCTCCATATTGTTTTCCGTCACATCCAGCACCACGCGCTCGCCATCGTAATAAATGCGGTTTTCGGGGCGCGGCAGGTCTTCGCTGGAAAGCCAGAAATCCATTGAATGCGTTGCCATTTCGGCGAAGGGCATATCGGGGAACCACTCCAGCCATTCCGGCAGCGCCTCGCCCTTGATTTGCGCGGCATGGCTGGCGGCACACATTTGAATAAGTCCCAAGGGATATTCCCAGTCATCCGCCCCGAAATAAAAATCGCTGACCGCCAGCGTCTTCTGGAACACGGTGTCGTTTCGCTGCAGCGACAGCGCCATCAGCACCGACTGGTTATGCCGCATGTAATTACGGCCGACTTGGCCGGAGCCATTGGCAAGGCCCGCAGGATGCGCGTCATTAGCGGAGCGCAGCAGCAACAGCGCGGTTGACAGCGCGCCGCAGGCGGCAACGACGATATCGGCGCTATATTCTTCCGCCGCGCCATTGCGCGTCACATGGATCGTTTTGACAGCGCGGCCCGTGGCATCGGTCGAGAGTTTTGATACATAGGCATTGGTCAGCAACGTGATATTCGGATAGGCCTTTAACGCGGGATCAACGCAGATGACCTGCGCATCCGCCTTGGCGTTCAGCATACAAGGAAAGCCGTCAAAGGCATCGCAGCGGATGCAGGGGCTGGTGGGCGTCGGCTTGCCGTCTTTCTCGTCCAGCAAAATGCCAAGCGGCAGATGGAACGGGCG
>JBBQWK010000085.1:0-6788 GCA_038210695.1 Alphaproteobacteria bacterium | reverse complement strand
GATTTCACGGCCGCCCGCAATGGGTGGATGGTCGTTCAGGAACATGCGGTGCGTATAGCCACCCTTTTTGCCGTTGAAGAAGACGGGAATGACCTGACCGCTTTCGGTATAGTCGCCGAAACCCGTTGAATCCGGCATGCGGATGAATTCGTACTTCACGACGGGATCGGTGATTTCCAGCGGCTCCGGCACTGCGGCACGCAGCTTATCGGGGTCCGTGCGGTAGGTAATGATGAAATATTCGCGGTTAAAAAAGCGATAGGGCCCCTTGGGATATGCCGGATTGGCGATCGGCATGCAGAAGGCGTTCTTGATGATGTCTTCCTGTTTCATTTTTATACTCCTGCCACGTCGTAGACCATGATGCCTTCCGGGCAATCCGGTTTTTTCAATATCTCTTTATGCTCGAGGCTTTTCACGGTGTCGTTATAGCCCGACTTCCAGTGCTCCTCCATCGACGTGCGGGAGAATTCGTAGTCTTTCGAATACCCTTCGTACTGCCGCGCGCGGTAAATCAGGTGGACGATGTTGTAGACGTTATAGTCCGAAGCCGCATTAAGGATTTCTGCTTCCGCGCTCTTTTGCAAATCCGCCGGCAGTTTTTCGTACAGGCTGGAGAAAGCATGGCGCAGTTTTTGCGCGCGCTTCAAGCGATCGGTCATGGCGCGGGTGCGGGAGGAATACTGGATTTCCTTCATGCGCGTCATGACTTCCAGCATGTCCTTCGGGTATTCGCCCTTGGCGCTCCAGAGATCAACCTGGAAAACCAGCGTATCTTTGGTCGCGTCATGCATGATCCACTCAAGCGGCGTGTTGGAAATAAGGCCGCCATCCCAGTAAAACTCGCCGTCGATTTCGATGGCGGGCAGCGCCGGCGGCAGCGCACCGCTGGCCATGATGTGCTGCGGCGTTATTTTGCAGGTCAGGTTTTCAAAAATGGTGTAGTTGCCGGACCGCACATCGACCGCGCTGATGGTGTAGCGCGTTTCACGGCTATTCAGGCGGTCGAAGTCGATGAATTCTTCCAGCGTCTTCTGGAAGCCAGCGGTATCGTAATAGCTGGTGGCGGCGGAACTGCCGGGCGGCATCATGAAGGCCGGCAGCAGATGCGGGCGGAAAAAGCCCGGCACGCCGCTGAACATTGCCATGCTGGCGCTCATGTTGTTCCAGAAGCTGCGGATCGCCTCCCCGCCCAGCTGCGCGCCGGGGTTGAAGGCGCTGAACTGGTCCAGCAGCGGGTTTGCGGTAATCTTGTCCCAGAAGCCGTGCAACTTGGCGACCCGCTCCGATGGCTTGTTGCCGGCGATGATCGCGCCGTTGATAGAACCGATGGAAATACCGCCGACCCAGTCTGGCGCGATATCCGCCTCCGCCAGCGCTTCATAGACGCCGGCCTGATAAGCCCCGAGGGCGCCGCCGCCCTGCAGCAGCAAGGCGATAGATTCAAACTCCGTCCGCGCGGCGGGTGGCGGCGGAAGTTTTTCCTTCACTTGCGGTGTGGTGACTTTTTTATCTGCCAGCGGTGCGGCTTTGCGCGGCACGGGCTTGTCGCCCATATTGGCATGATCGGTTTTCGACATGGAATCCCCTGTTCATTTTCGCGCTGCCCGGCGCACGCCGCAGACCACCAACCCCTCGATGCTGCAACGCAATAGAAGGCTAGGCTCACGCGCCCTTCCTGTCAATCTGCCGATTTATTCATGTACTGGATGAAGCCCATTGAAAAAGCCGATGGTTACACAGCGGCTTTTTCCCTCGGCTCGAAGGTCGTCGTTCACTTGGACTCTTCGTCCACCATTAGAATATCAACGGGTGCCGTAATACCGCGTTAAAAATTGGCAATGAAATCAAATTCGCTTCATTAACAAAGAGTTAAAATATGATGTTTATTGCCATAATTTTTAATGTGAAGCTTTATCAGGACTGTTTCAGTCCGAATCGTTTATTCGGCAGCTTCCCTCTCCATTGACTCGAAAGCCTGTTGCCTTAACATGCTGTCATCGCACATCACCGGCCGGGAATATTTTCATGAAGTTCGAAGACACGCGCCTTCCGAAACACGCTTCTATCGAGAAGGCTTTCAATGACCTTGTCGCGCTTGATAACGGCGATAAATTTACGACCCGCGGTGTGCTGATTGCCCGGTTGATCGCCGAGGAAAGCATCGACAAAGACCCTGACGCGATCGCCGCCGGCCTCTTCGTCCCCTACACCATTGAATCCGGCCCGCTGTCTTTCGCCCGCACCGATGTGGGCCCCAGAGCCTCAGCCATGATTGAATCGATGTTCGCCATCGGCGCGCTGGCGATGCGCAATGAATCGGCCGAGCCGTTTTATGTCCAGCAGGATGGCGCGACCCGCGCGGTTATCCTCGCCTCCTCCGCCCGCATGTTTGAAGTCGCCGCGGTGGAGATGGAGCAGAGCATTGCCGCCGCCCGTAAATCCGGCGTCAAGCAGGATGCGCAGTTCCTTTGCGCCGCGCTTGAACCGTTGCGCAGCTTTACCGATATGGTCACGCGCGTTGAAAAACAGGAACTGGCTTTGGTGAAACACTGCCAGGAAGCGGTCGAGCGCATCGAGAATGCGCTGCATGACCCGGCTGTACCGGCCGAGAGCAAGCCCGCCGCACGGCATCGCGGACCTCAGTAAACCCGTCAGCGCTTTTCTAGAGCGCCGGCCAGCTTTTTCTTGAATTCCTCGTAGGTGAAGGGCTTGGTCATGAAATCATTCATGCCAACGCTCAAAGACCGCTTGCGATCGTCAAGGAAGGCGTGCGCAGTCGCGCCGATGATGTAGGCGGGAATGCGGGCCAGGTTTTTCTCCTCAGCACGAATTTTCTCGGTCGCCGTCCAGCCGTCCATGATGGGCATCTGGATATCCATGAGGATGACGTCATAGATGGCAGCAGTCGCCATTTGATTGGCCTCCGCGCCGTCTTTGGCGACATCGAAGCTGATCCCGAGCAGATCGAGATAGGAGGCGACGACCATGACGTTCGGTGCGTAGTCTTCCACCAGCAACAGTTTGAGTTTTCTAAGAGCTGCTGAATCGGGATCTGCGGGTTTTGCCTCAACAGCTAACGCACGCGTGGTCCCCGCCAGAGGCAGCATCACGATAAAGGACGATCCCTGCCCGACCACGCTTTCGACGCCAATCGTGCCGCCCATCAGCGCCACTAGATTCTTGACGATGGCCAAGCCAAGGCCGGTGCCGCCGAAGTTGCGGTTGAGTGAGGAATCGTTCTGGACGAATTTTTCAAAAATCACGCCGGTTTTTTCAGGCGGGATACCAACGCCTGTGTCGGAAACAACGATGCGCACAATGCCGGGCGCGGCCTGCACAGCAGTAATGGAAATATGGCCTTTTTGTGTGAATTTAATCGCATTGCCGACGAGGTTGATAAGGATCTGGCGAAGGCGCACGCGGTCACCGATATACATCTGCTGCGCGACCGATGACGCACTGACCTCGATAGGCAGGTTCTTGGCCGCCGCCGGCGTTTTCAACTCCTCTGCAACTTCATCAAGCAATCCTGCAAGATTCAGTGTGTCGTTCTCCAGCACTACGGCCCCTGCCTCGATCTTGGAAATGTCGAGGACATCGCTGATCAGCGACAGAATGCCCTTCGCGCTCGATTGCAGCAGCGTCACCATTTCCCGCTGCTTCGGGTTCATGTCTTTCGACATGTCCAGCAGTTCGGCGACGCCGGAAATAACGTTTAGCGGCGTCCTTATTTCATGGCTCATATTGGCGAGGAATTCGGTCTTGGCGCGGCTGGCGGTTTCGGCGCGCAATGTCGCACGTTCCAGCTCCACCGTGCGTTCATGTACAAGGGTTTCAAGCTCGTCCTTGCGGCGGCGGATGATATCGATACTCGGCAATGCCAGCGCCCGCGGCATCCATATCCACAGCAAAATAGCCGTGCCGGTGGAGACAAGGGCGGTGAGGAATTTGACGATGCCGTCAATGCGGTAAACCGCATGCCAGATGGCAATGATGCCGAAAATATGCGTCGTGCCGCACAGCAGAATAAAGGCGGCGAAGAACATATACATCCAGTGGAACGGGATATCCGGCCGTTTGCGGACGAAATACACCAGCGCGACAGGAATGGAAAAATAAGCCGCCGCGATCAGGAAGTCGGAAACCACATGCAGCGTAATTAGGTCCGTTTCATGAAACATGCACTGATAGCGCGGCACATAATTTTTGAAAAGGTTACCGAAGAACGAGTCCGACGGATCGACCGGCATTACGTGATCATGTTCCAAGTGCTGCACTTTCAAAGTTACGACGATACGATTGTATGCCGAAAGCGCAGAATTTTAAATATCAATCCGTTCATGAATTGGAAGGGTTGGGGCCGAGCTTGTAGCGATTGGGATTGCTTTCCAGCTTGGTCACGCGGCGTGTCAGCTCGCGCACCTGCTCCCGCAACTCCTCGATGACATCATTGCCATTCTCCGGCGGCGCAGGGAATTTGGCGCGCAGACTTGCAGGGTCGGCATTTTTCAAAAACACGCGGTCGTCTTCAAGGTCCAGCTTTTCCAGCATCTGGTTTTTCTTCCACCAGTCGCTATAGCCGGAGCTTGCACTTTCGCAATAACTGCCGCGGTCTTCATTGCGGCCTCTGCGGGCGACACCCTTGCGCAGCGCATCCACGGCATCGGGGTGCGCCTTGAAGCGGTTCAGGGTTTCCTCGAATTCCGTTGGACTTGAATCGTAGCCCGTTTTTTCCAGTAGTTTCAGCATCCGCGCGACGTCGTCAGACATGATGATTCCCTTCTTTGCAGGTGTTTATCCTGCAAGAATCAGGGCATCAGAAACAAGATTGTTTTTTACAGAACAAATCAATAGACTGGTGGGAATAACGTAAATCTCCCTTCCCCGGCTTTAATGAAACTGCCGCACCGTGACCTGCATGGAATTGCTGTTCAAAGCCATGGCGACGGTGACGGTGCTGGGGTAGGTGCAGCTTTTGCAGACTGCGCCTTTGTCCATTTCCGCCTGCTGCACTTCGCGCGACGAGAACATGGGCACGACAGACTGCTGGCCACGCATATGCTCGCCCTTGAAGCAGGCGACGTTCATCTGGTCCGGCGCGCGGCGCACGGTAAGGGCGCCCGGCGCCACAACGCTGTAGCTGTCATGCCCCGCCTGCACCACGCAATTCGCGCCGGTGACGCCTGGTGTATTGACGTTGATGGTCTGGTACGGGCCGTTGGGCGTATATTCCGCAACCGGCGTTTTATCCGCGCAAGCTGACAGCAGAAGCAGGCCGCAAAGCGCGGCAGTGAATTTCATCATACGTTGGTATCCCTGTCGCGGAAAGATTTGGCGATGCGCGGCGCGGCGAAGCCGACCAGAACGATCACCATCACCGCGAGAGTGCCTTTTAGCGCAAGATTGAGGAAGAAGTCTACCTCTGAATTTTCGCCGGGCGTTGCGATGCTGCCGTTGCCGTTTGCCTTCAGCGTGAAGTCGACAAAATCTTTTGCGGAATCGCGCACAAACTGCGCGTCTTCCGCGCCGGTGTAATTGCTGTAAACGTTGGCGAAGACAACTTTGCTCTTCACTGTCAGCGCAATCACTCCCGTAGCCAGCGGATATTCTTTATCAATCCCCTCCGGCGTCGTCATGCCGATGTTAGCGAGAAGGGCGAGGGCGATGGAATTTTCGGTGTTGATAAAGGCGCCAAGGCTTTTGGTTTCGCCCACCTGCAGCTTGGCAGACTTGTGGTAATACTCGCTCATGTAGTTGGAAGCGCTGTTCAGCAGCTCTTTTGTCTGCTTGTCGGATGACATATCCGTTCCGGCGTCATGGATGATTTCCGACTTGATGACATCAAAATCCTTGGGGCTGTTGATGGGCAGGTCGGCCTTCGGCGTTTGCACCAGAATATAGCGCTTGAAGCCCACATCCGGGTCATCCGTCATCGCCTTGATGTCGGTGAAGGAAAGATAAACCGCCAGCAGCCGGTTATCCGGCGGCACAAACTGCTTTACCTGCTTGTCGAACTCGGGGTTGGTGCCGAGCATTTCCTTGAAGCCGAGGATCACCGGCAGCGCAATGTCCTGATCGCCGATGAAGACATGCTTGGCGACATCCTCAGCCGCCGACGCGGGCGTTGCGATAAACAGAAAGACAACCAGCAGAAAGCCGGACAATAATTTCATGGGAGGATCTCCGGAATTTTAAACTTTCGGCGGTTTCGGGGTCGGCGCTGCAGGGGCCGTCGCGGGGCCGTGCTTCACCAGTTTGCCGTCTTCATATTCATACACCAACGGCGCGGCATTGGGAATGCCATGGCGGTTCGACCAGATATCTTCGACCGGTTCCGGCTTGATGCCCGTGACAATTTCAAATGCCGCCATGATGCCTGAGTGCGAGACGACGAGGACAGTTTCTCCGCGCGCCAAACGCGGCAGCAATTCTTCTTCGTAAAACTTGCGGGTGCGGTCCACCATCTGCTTGTCGCTTTCGCCGTTCGGCAAAGCGATGTCGTATTTATGCGGATAGCCGAGAATTTCAGGGTCGGTCAGTTTGTTACGGGCGGTGAAATCGCCAGAATCCGCCTCGACGATTTCCTTGCGCTGTTCGATGTTCCAGCTGCCGTCGGGGTTTTTAAGCTGGTCGTTGCTACCCGAGGCTTCAAGCGCAATCGCCGCCGTGTTGAAGGCACGCACCAAAGTTGATGAATAGGCCTTGTCGAAATGGAACGGCGCCAGCAACGCGCCGGCTTCCCGCGCCTGCTCTTCACCCTTCGCCGTCAGCGGCACATCGTGCAG